>NZ_JBYCKN010000059.1:0-20473 GCF_057473405.1 Sulfobacillus sp. TH-112 | reverse complement strand
ATGGCAATCACGGCATTGGCCACTTGATTTGTCACCACCACGTTGGTCATGTTGTGGACAAGCGGTTGGTTCCGCCGTACGCCTTTGAGCCAGGCTCCCGCATTCACTTGCGCCATTATCGACGCCCTTCATGGCGAAGAGTCCATTGGCCGTTCTCGTACCGGTTGATCACTCCCCATTCCGGGTAAAATCGCCTGGGAGCCAACGCAAAGTGACTGATAGGTCCATAACCAAGGCCAAGAGTCCAGGTCTTCGCCGCCAAAATCGCTTCCGCCACAAAGGCTTTCGCCCCAGCCAGCGCCTCCTCTGTTTCCCATCCTTGACCTAATAAGGCGGCCACCGCCGATGAAAACGTGCATCCCGTACCATGGGTATTGCGGCTCGCGATATAAGGTGAAGACAGATAAAAAACAGCATCGCGGCCAGAGGCATACACCACGTCAACAACATCCGTATCGGTGCCTCGGTGGCCTCCCTTAACCACCACATACGCGGGTCCCCACGCGGCGATATCACGCGCTGCCTGTTCGGCCTCTTGGATGGATATCACCGAATAACCGACGAGAGCCGAAGCCTCAGGCAAGTTCGGTGTCACAACCCGTGCCAACGGCAATAGTTGTTCCCGCACAGCGGCTATCGCCTCTCTAGTCAAAAGCGACGTCCCCCCTTTGGCAACCATGACCGGATCGACAACAATAGGAACGTGCGCCCATCGCGTCAACGCCGCAGCTACCACCGTGACGATATCTGCATTAGCCAGCATCCCAGTCTTCATGGCATCGATCCCAAAATCATCGAACACCGCCGATAGCTGCTGTTGGACCAAAGACCCCGCTATGGCTTGAACACCTCCAACCCCCTGGGTATTTTGTGCCGTAACCGCCGTCACCACGGACATTCCATACACTCCAAGCTGATGCATGGTCTTCAGATCGGCTTGGATTCCAGCCCCTCCCCCGCTATCCGAACCGGCCACGGTCAAAACGCGCTTAAGATAATCGGTTGTGGTCGATTTCATTGTCCTCCCTCCGGGTCTATGACCTCTCTCGGCCAACCTTCTTGACGCCAGGCCATGTCGAAGAATCGGTATTCCATCTGAAAGCTTGTGTGAAAGGCCGGCCGTGCCCCGTCGACACGGGACGTGGGCGCGGCTTGGTCCAAGAGCGCACACAATTGCTCCACGCCGTCGCGCAAACGATTATCCGCATAAAAAGTAATCCAGTCATAAAACGGATGGCTGGCATCGGGTTGTATATCTTCTTGAAGGTCGCGTCCGAGGTCAGCATAGACCCAGTGACAGGGAAGGACTGCCGCAATGCTCTGGGCCAAATCACCTCGCGACCCACACGCGATCATATGTTGTGCATACTGGTATGCTAACGGCGCCAATGGTGGCAGAGAAGCCTGCACCTCGTCATACGAGGCGCCGGCTGACCGGCATAAGTTCACATGGGGAGCAATTTCTCCGGCAAAGAGCATCCCCATGCGCTCAGCTAAAGTCTTCATCTGGTCCAAGGTAGATGCCTGGGCAATCGCCATGGCAAATACCCTTGCATAGGTGGTTAGATACTGCACATCTTGTTGTACGTAAAACAGTGCTGCCGCAGACGGCAACTCTCCCTGGGCAAGGGCCTCGACAAACGGATGTTGGCGGATGGCCTGATAGGTGGGTTCCGCCTCTTCGCGTATGCGCTGGGATAATGTCATGAATCCATTGCCTCCTTCAATTTAGGAGGCCACCTGGGGGAATTGAGTATAGCGATGGTCGATAAGCTTCGACGCTGCTATGGCTCCACTTTCCTACGCTGGTATTATCCAGATCAGGTTGGAAGGGTCCGAGGGATGATACTTCCTCGTCTCAGCAATAGCTCCCCTAGTGGCTCGTGTGATTTATCCAGGATTATAGCATGCATCGTCTAAGGCGACAGCGAGCCATCGCATTAATTCATTCGTCAATGCGCCCTATCGATCGGCGTGATTAGTATCTAGTCACTCTTCTCGACTATTTTGGCGAGTCTGATTCTGGCGGTCGGCGCCGCGCCCATGGCAAAGGAAGGGGGGCCTCGTCGGCCTCTTCGAGCGCTCGTCCCATTGGAATCGGGACAAAGGGGGACTTCTGCAAACGGACCTTTTGACTCGGGTAGACACTATGATTACCAATCATGATAAACGCGGGCACCGCCACAATCAAAAATTCCGGCGCTAACCGCGAGCCAAAAATCTCCATCCCCATAATAATCGCGGCAATGGGAGCGTTCGCTCCTGCTGCCGTGACACCAATCATTCCGAGTTCGGCGCCAATGGCGAGTGGAATATGTAGCGGCACGGCCATCATCGATCCCAACGTTGCTCCAATGACGAATAAAGGAGTAATAATGCCTCCGCTCATCCCGAATCCTAGGGTAATCCCGACAAATAAAAGTTTCCATCCCCACGCCAAGGTCGGCACCGAGTGCCCAGCTAGGGCCTGAGTTAAGAGCGCCAGAGAGAGTCCTCCGTAACTTCTCCCCAGCATCAGCATCAAGAGCACCAATATGCCTCCTGCCAAAAAAGGAAACAGCGGTGGCCACCAATGCCGTTCTTTTTTTAGTCCGCCGACAAACTTATGCAAACCATCCATGACCAGAACCAAAAGATAGGCGGCTAATCCAGCAATAATTCCTAGGAGTAAAATCTTACCAAATAACAGCACATTAAAATCTACCGGTGCCAGTGATCGGGGATAGACCCAGGTCAAGCCGAGTGATTTTGACACCTCAAAGGCCATGACCGACGCCGCATAAGAAGGTAACAGCATTTCATACCACAAATCACCAATTGCCAATACCTCGATACCCAAGATGGCACCGGCCACCGGAGTCCCAAAGACTGCTGCAAACCCTGCTCCAATCCCACAGATCACAATACGCTGGCGCTGCTGAGGACTGAAACGAAATAAATCCGCCAGGGCAGAAGCTAGCGCGGCGCCAATTTGGGCCGAGGGCCCCTCTTTCCCTGCCGATCCTCCCGGAGCAATGGTGGTGATGGTGGCCATGGCTTTAATGGGAGCGACTTTCCAATTAATGCGCCCCGAATCGCGATGAACCGCCCGAATCACCGCCTCCGTCCCATGTCCCGCCGCATCCGGCGCCCCATAGTGAATTAATAGCCCAGTCACAAGTCCCCCTAAGGGTAGGGCGATGGCAATCACTCCCATGGGCCAATGCGCTGTAGCATCGATAGACCAAAACAATAACTTCAGAAAATAGGTGACCACCACACCCACCAACGCACCAGTGAGTGATCCGATCACCAGCCACCAAGCCAATTGCCGAGCCATGAAGACTGGTTCCCATATTTTCCGCATGCTGATGCTCTTCATGATAGCCATCCCCCATATCGCCCTGTGATTTCAGCATGCATCAACCGACGCCCTTCGCACTCTGCTGTAAGATACTCATTATGGACAAACCCGCCACCATGGTCATACGGTTCCCATAGCACCCGCCGTCCTCAACACTTTAACAAAAGTTTTTCCGCAAGATAGCAGGAATCGCCCTCTGCCATCGCGAATTTTTCATGAAATTGTCGGTTTTTAGGGACGAGGACGGTGGGTCAAGATGGAGATCAAAGGCGATCGACGCGGACTGCGTCTCATTGCGAGGCACTTTACCACGCAAGACGAATTCATCGCAGAATTACGGTCGACGTTAAAAGAGAAACAATCCTTTCTGGGAAAAACCAGTTTACTGATTGAAGTGCCCAACACCGTACTAACTAGCGCACTTTTTGAAGCAATCACCACGGCATTTAACGACTTCCCTGATCTGAACCTCCGTGGAATTCAGCAAAGCAACGGCGATGACACCGGGCTACGCCACATCGAGCCAGCTCGAACCGCCGAATTAGTGGCGCCACCCAAGGTCATTCGACACACCATCCGTTCGGGTCAGCGCATTACGCATGCAGGTGATCTTATCATTGTCGGTGATGTGAATCCTGGAGGAACGGTGATGGCGGGAGGCGACATCATGGTGTTCGGGTGGCTTCGAGGTACGGCGTTTGCTGGCCAACCCGATGCCGATAGTCGTGTGGTATACGCCCTCCGGTTTGAACCGAGTCAAGTGCGCATTGCCAGTGTGTTAGCGTTAGGCAATGCTGAACTTAGTGGAAACCCTGAAAAGGCGCTCATTGAAGATGGGGAACTCGTGGTGAAGCCATGGACCGATGTTCGTCTCCCAGACGCCATTACTCAAGAGAGAACCGCTTGGTCCGATCGATTTTCATCGGCGACACCGTCGTAATACCGTCGCGAACAGCGTGTACCGTGAGCCCACACTGCATCATTCGTCGTTGCTCGTCGCCGAAATGGTCGTCAACTTCTGTTTAAACGGCCTCGGTCTCCCAATTCGGTGGGTATATCCTGTTCCCTGAGCTTCCTAGGATCTGGGAGCGAATCGCTGCCTGGTCTGCTCATCACACAAAAAGGTTTGGCTTTCCTGTATCCTCCCCTGATTGTGGCGGTACAATGGTCATGAGAGGAGACAAACCGTGGCCAAATATCGCCAAAGAAAAGTGAAACGTCAGCACCATGTCCTAGAGGCCCTCGAAGATGGCCTAAAACACCTTTCTCTTTTACCTGAAGTGGATGGCGTCATTCCGGGAATTATTAAGCCCAAATCTGGCGGGTCGACCGGATTTACCTTTCAATATCTCACGCAAAGCGGGTTTAAGCTCATTGGCCGTTCAGGCGGAGCTTGTCAAGAAGTGTTCGTCATCACGCACACCCCCTCGGAGGTACTCAAAACATTGGTGGATTCCGGAATCATCAAATCTCTACCGGATAAAGGCAATGAGAGCCCTGCGCCTTAACGCGAATGCTTGACGTACAAAACGTCCTCGCAGGACTTCGGCTCGGTGGCTAAGATGAAGCGCTTGATACTCAGTGATGGGAACGACCAAATTGGCGACGGATGAGAGGACGAATCAAGGCGGTAGCTAAAGCTAATCCCACTGAAATGGCGCCGGCTGCAAGAAGCGCACTCAATCCGGACTGTACTCCCTGCAAAAAGTGATCTTTGAGAAATGCCACCATACTTTCGTAGACAAGATCCCCGGGCACGAACACAATGATCGCAGGCACCACGAAAATAATGGCAGGCCGATGCCGCATCTTGGCAGCAATTTCGGCCAGTCCACCCACCATCAAGGACCCCACGAAGTCCCCGAGAAATCCGGATCCCGGTATATGCGAGACCAAGACCGAAAGAGCCCATGCTATTGCGCCGATGAGGCCCGACAACACTAAGGTGCCTCCAGACACTTGGTAGAGAAGGCCAAAGGCCACTGCCGTAAGGCCCGAAAGTATCGCTGACACAATCACGCCCAGTGCCCTCCCAAGGCCAGATAAATGTATAGGGGCAAACTCGCCCCAGCCGCGATCGCTCCTGCCGATAACAAAGCCTCCAAAATGCGAGCCGCCGCAGACAGCAAATCCCCCTGGATCCCGTCGCGCACGGCGGTTGTCATCAAGAGCCCCGGCGTTAATACCATGATGCCCCCAACCAATACCGCTCCCGGCGTCTTCTCACCGAGATGGGCAACCGCTAATGCGGGTATTACGGCCACAATAGCCGAAACCATATCCGCCACCCCACCGGCAAGACCACTACCTCGCAATGATTGGCGGACTAGTTGGGTTAGTGCTCCACCAATAAACGCTGGCACGAGGTCCACCACGTGTCCCCCCATGAGTTGGCTAATGGCGGCCGCCGCCACCCCAGCAAATAATAAATTTGCTCGCGGATTATAGCGTGCTTGACCACGCGCTTCGGCTAAACGGGATTCTAGCTCCTCTAAAGGAATCGGCCTCTCGCTTACGTCGCGCGACAGTTGATTAATCGCAGCCACCACCGCTAAATTAACGTTGCGAGCCCGAATACGGCGTATGATGGTGGTCAAATTATTGGCATGGACAAACAGTGCCGTAGGAAGAACAATGACTTGTACCGAAGAAATTCCGTAAGCCTTCGCCAATCGCTCCATGGTATCTTCCACGCGCGCCACTTCCGCACCGCTGGCTAAAAGCGCTGCGCCCGCATCAGCTATTACCGTGAGAACCTTGGGGATGGGAATCAGGGGTTGGTCGTTCGGCGTTAACTTCATCGCTCTCCTCCCGTTTCCGGAATACCCAAATCGACGAAAAGAGAAATCCAAAACCGGTGGCAAACGGGATAGCCACCAAATCCGCCACTAAATAATACCAACCGAGGGTCAGTAAATACCGATACACTGCGGTTTGAATCAAAGCGCCAGCTGCGGACACGAGATTATATTGCCATAAACCGCGCCAACTCAAGGGATTCTTAAACGTATATTTCGCGTTGAATAGATAGTTGGTGATAATCGACGCTTCGACCGCGAACAAGTACGTGAGCGTCAATTGATGCGGCAAAAGAAAGCGAGCTATTGTCAAAACGACCATATTGACAATAACACCACTTACACCAACAATGCCATACCATATCAGTCGCCTAATCATCGGTTAGGGACGCAGACGCTCTGTTTGGGTTGATGGTGCTGTGCCTACGTGCTGAGCGCGCATTTTGGCGACCATCCAAAATGCCTCAACGAATATGGTCGGCGACATTTTACTTTGGCCCTCACGACGTTCTTCAAAAATAATGGGCATTTCAACCACATTAAATCCCGATTCCACGGCACGATAGGTCATCTCGATTTGAAATCCATACCCGCTGGACTGAATTTGTTCCAAATTGATAGACTCAAGCACCGACCGGCGAAAGCACTTAAACCCTCCCGTGAGGTCGCGAACCGGCACCCCTAACATCTTCGAGGCATAAAACGATCCTCCACGCGAAATCACTTTGCGATACCAAGGCCACCGCACTGCTCCACCGCCAGCCACATAACGTGATCCTAATACCACATCTGCATTTTGCGACTGCATTGCCTCAATGAACTTAGGAAGATAAGACGGGTTATGTGAAAAATCTGCATCCATCTCGAAAAAGTATTCATATCCCCGTTTGATCCCGTAACGGAAGCCCGCCAGATACGCCGTGGCTAATCCCAACTTGCCTTGTCGATGGATCACTTCCACACGCCCCGGATACGTCTCTTTCAAATCATCTGCTAAAAGACCCGTGCCATCAGGTGAACCGTCATCAATCACCAAGACATCGAACATCGGTCCTTGACCTAAAATCGATTCCACCATAGGTGCTAAGTTCCCGATTTCGTTATATGTGGGCAAAATTACTAAGGCTTGCATCCTATACGAGCCTCCTCCATTAGCTTAGGCGATCCAGTGCCACGTTGCGAATATCACAAAAAAGATCACCTGCAAAAACGGTAACAACCACTGTAACATTCGCCGCCATCCCGAATTCTTTGCTAGTATACCCAACGCCACAAAACTCGGAAATAGTACTAACACCAACCGCGACATGCTCAACAATGGGCTTTGGCCCGATGGATCCGGCGCTGAGATATCAATCAGCCACAACACCGCCCAGTATACCAGCCAATCCAGCGGCATACGCCGCCGAAAACCATATATCCATAATACTCCCGACGTCAATGCCGCCAATAGATCTATCATACTGAGAACTGCATCCGGTTGCAATGGACCGCCCTCAAAGATTGCTCGAAGTGCCAAAAATATTCCCACCCATGGCCACGTGATCTGTCTACCCCAATAAGCTTGAGCTGCCATAAATCCAAGAGGATTGCCAAAGTCCCTCCACTGGTACAGCATCAGGATCAGAATGGCCAACGGAATAAAAAAGATCGGTACAATGTCACGGGTCAACCGGTATCGGTACTTTTGATAATACGCCCACAAAAATGGTATTGCGACAAATACCCCTTCGTTGCGTGTGAGGGCGGCAAAGAATCCAAACACTCCGGCGACCCAGAACTTCTCACGACGAGAAAAAAGAAACGCTGCCGTCGTGAGCCACAAAAATAAGGACTCCGTATAAGCCGCCGAAAGAAAAAATGCAGTGGGGAAAATTAACGCATACCATACCGCTCTCCGCGCTACACTTTCAGGATAGTATTCGCGCACAAGGCGGAAAAATGTGACCAGGAACAGAACCATCGCCACATTAGACATAACAACCGCGGACAAATCAAAGGACATACGAAAGATAAAGTGGCCGCCTGCAATGATGAGGGGATACAAAGGAAAAAACGCCAACGCTTGGGTCCAATAGCCATGGGCAGCTATCCCGGTATACCATAGCGCATCCCAACGAATCCACATCAGCAACAAAGGATTCTGCGTCGTATTAAACGTGGGCGATACATATTGCCACGGGAGTTCCGCCAGGGCAATCCAGCCCACCGCCACTAAAGCCAGTCGGCTGAACACAATATTTTGCCAAAGCTCGCGGCCGGCCTTACCTGCCGGCCACCATTGGGTCAATATCAGCCGCAGTTGGCGCATATTAAACGGATGACGTCGAGGTTAGCCCAACGCGCTTCTCTAATACCACCCCGTGCCATTCACGACTCAAGGGCAATCCTGCTACCTCGACCAGCTTCTCCGCAACGTGCCGGGGTAGTCCAAAGTGCATGCTTTTTACCCCCCAAGCCCGCGACTCAACCCATAAGTATTGAATGAGTGCCTTCAAATGATGCCCCATAGTCCGCATATAGTTGAGATGCAATGCACTATCTTGAATCCGGAATAGCGCGATCGATTCAATCGAATCGGCCGTGTTTTGAGGAGATAAGCCTACACGCCCTAACTCGACTGCATGCCAAACATCATCAAACGTCAGAGTACGCGGCATATAATGACCAGATTCGGACCATAATTCTTCCTCGTTTTGGCGACAAAAAGACTCTAAGCGATCACGATCTACTGCCCAAGCCGGTCCTGCTTCGCCATCTGGATAATGAGGTCCATCAAACCCTTCCATGCTTCCCACAACCCATTCATCCACAACCTCAAAACCCAACTGCCCTGTAAAAATTTGTTGAGAGCTCTCGTTATTGCGGTTGACCAATGCACGCACCACGATGGCGCCCAACCGGTTAGCTTCTTGCACTTGAAACTCAGCAAATTCCCGACCCAAGTCGGTTCCCTGCACATCGGGGCGAATTCTCATTCCACCCAAATAGGCTTCATGGGTCTTCACCAGTGTGACCACCGCAGTGGCCACGATCGAATCATCGTCATCTAAGGCTAAATAAATGCCTCCATTGAGCGACCTCACGTGTTGTTCTACCTGCTCTGACAAGTAATCGTCAACAAACTGCGATAAAAACTCCTGTATCCGCGCCTGATCCTCCGCGGTGGCTCGGACATACCTCACCCACCAAGGCCTCCCTTTTGCAACATGGACACATTGTACCGTCTTGGGGAATCAACTTCAACTTCACATCTGATTACATGATAAATTAATGGTTCAGCGAAATAATAAAGTGGGTTAAGTCTTGTGCTTCCTGTGGCGTCAAAATACCCGGATCAGTCGCTGGCATTTCGGTTTGAATGTAATGATCGAGGCTTTCAAAAGAAGGGTATTGCTCCATGACCGCCCCGTCATCCAGTGGCGGTGCCCCGCCCGAGCCATTGCCATTTCGGCCGTGACAAGTCTCACACCACGCCGAAAAGAAAGTTTCGCCGGTATTCGTTTCTCGCAGCATCACGGTCCTTTGGTAACGGGAATCACCAGTCCACGCCAGTCCTGCTATGAACACGCCAAGAAGCCCCAAAAACACCAAGCCTCTAAGACGCATTATCCGTGAACGCATACTACTTGCACCCCCCACCCACACCGTTTGCGGGGGCATCCCCAGAGTTCAAATTTTCATTCCATCCACTCGAAAGCCAATGAAGGTACAAATTGAGCGACCTCAGTCGCGAATCTCCAGGGTTTAGAGGAGAAGCGCCGGTTCGCTGTATGCAGCGATTAATTTGCATGTCCAGGGTCTCAATGTGCCGCGACGACACTTTTGGATATCGAGAGGCCTGGCCCAAGAGATTGGGGATGACATGTCCATTTTGGTAATTCATCCGCGTTCCTCCACCCAAATGACAACTATCACAGGTTAAGTGCCCAGTCCCGAACTTATTATTCATAAACACAGTTTCTCCACCTAGAATATCTTCTCCTAACGCCCCAGGCGCTAACGGTAAGTTAGGCACCCCGTGCTGGGTGCGGTTGAGAAGGCTATGACGGTCAATGGCCAACATCTGTCCATCTTCGTTGGGCTGATACAAGGTATTGCCAAGCACTAACGGAAAGTCCGCAGCAAATGCACCCGCAAAATAGCGACTCCCGTCTTCCTTGCCATCGCGGGGATTCAAGACATATAAAAATCCGTTGCCATCTCCCACATAGAGGTGATGAGGCGTGACCGCCGCCGATTCAGAAATAGGACCAGAGGCATGAAAATGCCACAGCACGGTTCCGGACTGCGCATCGACAGCGTATTCAGAATCTGTGATGGGGCTGCCAATATATACGATGTTGTGGTGAATCACCGGTGCAGATACTTCAATGTCTATGGGTAGTGGGCCCGACCCAAGCGTGGTGTGAAACACTGTCCGTCCGGTGCGCACATTTACCGCCAATAAAGTGGACTCAGGATGGGCCCATGACCCTTCCGTGCCCTCTAGATACACTATGCCATGATGGTATGCCGGAGAGCTATCGTCCGAACCCCCAAACACCTGTGGAAAGTTGATTCGACGCAGCACGCGATGAGTCTTCCCATTCACCACATATAAGGTATAGGGATGCGCACCGGAAACAAATAAGTCAGATCCAACCCGAGCCAAAGACGCCATACTGACATACGACCCCAACTTGAGTGACCATAGAACCCGGCCTGAAGTGGCTCTTAAGGCATAAAGTCGACCGGCGCCGTTTACAACATAGAGGGTACGTCGGTCAAGAACAAAGCTTGGCATATCTTCGCCAAGGGTCGATCGCTTCCATGCAATTTGACCCGTGCGCTGCTCTAGAGCATAAATGGCACTGGGACCGGTTCCTCGTACAATGCCCGTCGCCTGCAGATTATTTTCGCGCGAAAGATTGCTGCCACGAAATTGCTCAGTGCCTGTGCCGACAAACACCAGCCCATGGCCGACAATCGGAGTCGTCATGGTCATATTATTCAGCTTGCGACTCCACAGTAATCGCCCTAACTCCGCATCGATGGCGTAAATTCGGTTCTGCTCAGGCTGGCTCAGATTGCCCCCGTCTCCCCCAACATACACCACGCCATCGGCTATCGACGCTTGCTGCAATGGTTCACCTGCGCTATAAGTCCAGTGCTCGGTGAACCGAGCGGGTGCCTCTCCGAGATCAACTGGGTTGTTTGTGAGCCGATATCCATATTTAGTAAAACTACTGGGACCAATATCCGACACGGCCGTGGGTATCGACCGATGCAGCAAAAATTGGCTTAACATCATCGCCGCTCCGACAATCACTAAGACTGCCGTCATACTCCACTGCCTGACGCGTTTAATCACTGCTATCCTCCCTAGAAACCTCGGGAAAAGAGTGCCCGTGTTGCAGAGAGATTATGATGACGCACGTTGAAATCTACCTGAATTTGCACAAGTTGGGGCAAAAGGACTCTCGAACACTGTCGAGAATTTGACGCGGATATGTCGTATAATAAATCGATTCGCTACAAGGAGGCCGGTACTGTGGCATGGTACAGAAACGAAAAGTGGCTATTCGGCCTGGGCGTATTGATATTATGTACCATGGCGCTCAGCGTTTTAGTTCCCTCACAAGTCCGAGCAGCGGCACTTCCAGGAAAAATCACCGCTCTTCCCAATCCTCCCGGTGCCCCGGAGCGCGATGTATTCCTCATCACTTTTGCCCATCCCCGCGCCGTGCCCACCTCAGCGGTATTCCACTTTTCCGGGAAAAAGCACACTCATGTGACGGCCCGAGAATCTTTACGAAAGCTTAACACTTATCAATATGAGGCCCTATGGGCAGCTCCTACACAAGGTTCTGTAACGGTCGACGTGTACGCCAAAGATTCGCAGCTTTTAGCCAGCGCTGGATTCCCTGTTGGCAAGGCCAAAACCAACGTTCTCGGCCGTGTTGTGCTTGGGGCGATATTTATCGGTGCCTCCTTATGGTTCTGGTGGCGCCAGCAACGATTTTATCGAAGTCGGCATTAGCCTCCGGTATGGCCAAACGTGGGAGACAATTCTGGCGCGGAGAGCGCCACATCTCGCAGCCAAATCCAGGCTAAGTATGCCGTCACCACAGCTTTGCCGTTATGGTGGCCTAAGATCTTTCGCACCAGCAGTAATCGCGCTTGCACTTTGGGTGCCAACAGAGGGTAGCGCACCTGTGATCGCGATGCCAAAGCCGCTCCAAGCCACACTGCACGAACAATCCCAGTCTCTGTGCCCGGAGGAGAGTCCGGAATGAACATGCGCCAGCGGTAACTCAAGGTGAGCCAAATATTTTCCTTGAGATGACGACGATGCATTTTGTTCGAGGTCCATGCCAGTCGAATACTCCACCAAATTAGCCATGCCAAACTGCTGCATCTCCTGCGATCCTGCACGATCTCTCTCCCCCATTTCTCATTGATGCCAGTGATCCAAAAAGAACAGAAGATGATGAAACTAAGAAGAAACGCGGTTATCAGCTCTTATGGAGTAATTCGTATAATAGGGCAGTGTTTGGATCCATCTTAGTCTTCCCGCTCGCGACTAATTTAGTAACAAATCGGCACCCTATTACAGAAATTATTTGAGAGAGTATAATACTGAGTAGTTCACTCAGATTTTTTAAGGAGGTGTGCGCTTTGCCTAGTCAAGAAGAGGTCCTCACGGTATTGAAAGAAGTGGATGATCCAGAAATTGGTGTCAACATCGTCGACCTCGGGTTGGTTTATACCGTCGATGTGGCTGATGATGGCAATGTTGAGGTAGCCATGACCCTAACCGCTCCCGGTTGTCCAATGCATGAAACGATCGCCAGAGCAGCAGAAATGGCGATAGAAACACTGGCAGACGTCAAAGAAGCCCACGTAAATATGGTTTGGAATCCCCCGTGGACACCAGATCGTCTCACAGATGAAGGTCGGCGGCTCTTAGGATTCTAAACGGGATTGAGGTGGAAAAATGATAAACCATGGAATGGTGCTTAACGCCCTGGGTGAAGTCACTGATCCAGAGCTGCATTATGACATTGTCACGCTCAATATGGTAAGAAATATTGGCATTGAGGGAAATGCTGTCACGGTCGATGTCGCGCTGACAGTGGCGGGATGCCCACTGCATCAAAAGATCGAACAAGATGTGACCGCTGCGGTAAGTAAGTTGCCCGGTGTTGGAGATGTGACTGTACATTTGGATGTGATGAATGACGAAGAACGGCGCACCGCATTTTCGCGTGCGTTCCAAAAAAGCCAAGGCAACAGCAACGCAGCTGCTGAGGCGCAGCCCACCTCCCCAAAGCCCCCAGGACAGCCAGCGGCAACATGGTCTCCTATGCTCCAAGAGGGTAGCCATACGGTCATGCTGGGGATTGCCAGTGGCAAAGGCGGCGTCGGCAAGTCAACGGTAACCGCCAATTTAGCGGTCGCCCTAACGAAGCTCGGGCTTAAGGTCGGTGTCATGGATATGGACATCTACGGATACTCTCAAGGCCGCATGTTAGGCGGACATGAGAAAGCTCAAGCGAATGCTCAACAAAAAATCATCCCATGGAATATCCACGACCTTCATGTGGTGTCCATGAGCATGTTTGTCCCTGAAAACCAAGCGATTGTCTGGCGCGGACCAATGCTCGGGAAAATGATGCAGCAATTTTTTACCGATGTGGCCTGGCCCGAGCTTGATTATTTACTGATTGATCTTCCACCCGGCACTGGAGATGTTGCATTAGATGTGGCCCAACGGCTTAACCGCGCATCGCTTGTGATCGTAACCACACCTCAACAAGTGGCACGCGAAGTGGCTATGCGCACGGCAGACGTTGCGTCTCGTGCGGGTCAGCGAATCCTCGGAATTATTGAAAACATGAGCTATATTCCCATGGGCCCCGGTCAACGTATGGAAATATTCGGCCATGGAGGAGGAGATGCCCTTTCATCCGAACTACAGGTGCCCCTTTTGGGACAAGTTCCCCTGGAGTCTGGAGTGCGGGAAGGTGGAGATGAAGGCGTCCCCATTGTCCTCAGTGCTCCTGAATCCGAAGCAGCAGTGACATTCCTTCAAATTGCCCAAAAGATACACGCAGCGGCCCATGCATGAGGCCGCTGCCCTCATATTAAGGATTAGAAGTTCCTTCTCGTCCATAACGGTCTTCGAGACGCACCACATCATCTAATTCGGGCGTCGATACCTCGATAACATCAATATCGGTCACCGCGACGAGTCGATGTTGGGTAGGCGGCGGAATGATGATCGCCTCTCCGGGGAGGAAAGGACGACTTTCGCCGTTAAGACTGATTTCTGCTTCCCCGTTCATCAAAAACATGCTTTCATGCTTTTTGACATGGTACTGTAAGCTTAGCGAATGTCCCTGGTTGACATGAATGAGCTTACCGACATATTTGTCCGTTACTGCCCACCAGATTTCATACCCCCAAGGTTTCTCAATCCGCTCCACGTCGACTCCCCCATTACCTGGATTTTAGGTGAAATACATCGCATTTACTATAGCATGGCCTACTCTGTCTAACATGGGTCCCCCCTATGACTGCCCTAAAAATCATCCGTGGTGCATCCGGTGGAAAATTCAGGACCAACCGAGGTGATCTCTCGCAATGGTGGCCGTGACGTATCACATCGGCGGGCCTCGAAAAACATCTCTCGTGCTATGGGATAATTCTTCAGCGAGATCTCATCATAGAGCGCCATCATCTGCCCACTTCTATTTGTATTTGGTTTGGGCCTCTTGCTATACTTTATGATGGGTAGTTCTCATGCGTTTTAGCAAAGGATGTGACTATTTCGTCGCCGACTCGCCAACTTTGGTGGGCTCTCATTATGACAGCCGCAATTTTTGTCCTGCAAATTGTTGGAGCTTTAGCCTCGCGCAGTCTCTCCTTGCTATCCAATGCGGCCCATTTGTTTACCGATGTTGGGGCGCTTGGTCTTGCTCTCTATGCCGCTAAGATTGGCCAGAATCGACCGACCGAACAACTGAGCTATGGATACAGTCGTGGAGGAATTGTGGCTGCCTTTGTGAACGGCCTTATTCTGGCCGCCATCGCAGTCACTCTTGTGGTAACCAGTGTCTTCCGATTATTCCACCCCGTCTCGGTCAATGCACCCATTATGCTAATCGTGACAGGACTCACTCTAATATTGAATCTCCTGGTCACGTGGCTTCTTCACCCCCATAATCACAATGACCTAAATCGTCAGGGAGTATTTTGGCATGCCATTGGAGATACGGTTAGTTCGATCGGAATTTTAATCGCAGCCACGCTCATTCTAGTGACCCGGTGGGACGGATGGGACCCTTTAGCGGCGCTATTAGTGGGATTCTTTATTCTTTGGTCCAGTTACCGTATCGCCCGGCCAACAATAAGGATTCTCATGGAAGCCGCTCCAGAAAATACTCGGCTTGACGAAATTCGACAAACCTTTTTGGACCAAGATTTAGTGGTAGACGTTCACCATCTCCATGTGTGGTCTATCACTCCAGACTATCATGTTCTATCAGCCCACGTTCGCCTCAAAACTCTTTCCATTCGTGAAGGGCAACAAATTATCAACGACCTAGGCCATATGCTAGAACAACGGCACAACATTAATCACACCACCATTCAAATTGAGGCGGACGACCATGATCCTCTAAACGATCAACTATAGTGCAATCCATAAAATAACACGCCCGGACTCCATGATTTTTGCTACTATGGAACGGTATCTCAATGAGGAGGATTTCTTCCAGTGTTACCCCAAGTAAAATATCGCTTCCGACCCAAAAAAGCCCCCATCGCTGTATTATTTCTTGTAATTGTCTTAGGTATTACTCTAGGAATCACGGCCCATCACTCCCACCAGGTGGAGGCACGGGAACGATTTCTCTTGACCCCGGTGCGTCTCAAGCAACCGGCTATCATCCCCATCCCCACTACCACCGTTCCGAGTCGTTTGCCATTTGCGATTGGCGAAGATTCCGGGGTTCTCTGGAATCTGACGACAGGGCAACTGATGTGGGCGATGAATCCTCATCTTAAAGGCCCCTACGCATCCACCACAAAGTTAATGACCATCTATCTCGCTATGCAGGCCCTACCACTGGATAAGACGGTCACCGTCACCCCTCAGGCCGCGACTACCACCGGATCGGATATCAATATGACCCCGGGAGATCACTTTACGTTCGAACAGCTCTATTATGGTCTCATGATGCGCTCTACCAACGATGCGGCGGTGCTTTTGTCACAAACGGTATCCGGCAACACCACTCAATTTGTCAAAAAAATGAATGCGACGGCGCGATTGTTGGGAATGAATGGTACCACCTACGGCGACCCTGATGGACTTTCGGCTGTGTCGTCGGGTACAGCCTGGGATCTTTCGATTATCGCTCGAGTCGACCTACAAAATGCACTGTTTCGTGAAATCGTCCGTACCAAGTTAAAATCGCTACCCTATAATTCCATCGTCAGCAACATCAACGGGCTGCTCTATATAGACCCAACCGTCATCGGTGTCAAATCTGGTTGGACCACGCAAGCAGGATTTAACTTGGTATTTGCCGCCACACGCAGCGTCAATGGCCATCCGGTGACCCTATTAGGTATTGTCATGCATGGTCAACACGGGTTTCCTCCCGAATACCAAGATGCAGAAAACATTCTTAACTGGGGATATGCGCAGTTGAAAAATCCCTAAGCATCTCCCGGACCATCAGGAACCAATGCCCCGTTACATCGTATGGTGTAGAGATAGCGCAACCGCCTATCCGCGGTTGCGCATCGACTATCATCAAAAGGGGGCCTCCCAGGTGCAGTCCGATCCTATGACCTTCGATCCCATCGCTTCCCCATCAATGCAAGAAACTTTGAAATCGTTATCTGCCGACCTTGAAGCACTGGGCCCACAAGAAACGCTCAATTGGGCATTGCAACAGTATCCCAAGAGTCTGGTTTTGGCATCCAGTTTCGGTGCGGAGGACATGGTCCTCATTGACATGCTGTGTCAACTGACCGCCCATCCCCAAGTGTTCTATCTCGATACCGGGCTCTTATTTCAGGAAACCTATACTCTCATTAAAGAAACCGAACAACGATATCAATTTTCCGCGCACCGCGTCGTGCCGCCCCTGTCTCTAGACGATCAAGACCAAACCCACGGCCCCAAGCTATATAACCAAAATCCCGACCTCTGCTGCCAAATACGAAAAGTGTCACCGTTGAAGGATTATCTCCGTGATAAGAAAGCCTGGATCACCGGAATTCGTCGCGATCAAACGCTCATCCGCCAGGGAACCTCGGTGGTGCACTGGGATACGCGCCATCAACTAGTCAAAATCAATCCCCTCGCCACATGGTCCTCACGCGACGTTTTTCGCTATCTCGTGAAGCATCACGTACCGTATAATCCCTTACACGATCAGGGGTATCCTAGTATTGGTTGCCACCCATGCACCCGGGCTGTCCAATCCGGAGAAGATGCCCGAGCAGGACGTTGGTCCGGGGAGGAGAAAACCGAATGCGGTCTCCACTTATAGAAGGGTCTGACGAGACCGTAATTATGGAACAAGAATTGCCAGTAGCGATCGCTCAGGAATTAGGGGTCGCTCTATCTCACGTTCCTCAGGTCCCTCTAGACCCCTTCCACTATGACGATGTGATCTGTTTGGCGCAAGGAGTCTATAGCCCACTTCGCGGGTTTTTGAACCGGTATGAGGTACGAACGGTGTTAAGCGATATGCGGCTCCCTGATGGGCAACTATGGCCGATTCCCATTACGCTGCCCATTGATCCCTCCGTGGCACAGCATATTAAAAAGGCTGGTTTGGTTCGGCTCATGTATGGCGGCAACACCGTCGCTCTGATGCATGTCGAAGACCTCTATTGGCAGTCTCCTGAAGATGAAGCCCGGATCGTGTACGGCACCAGCGATACCCAGCATCCCGGCGTACGCCGGATGCTAGACCAGAGTCCAATGCGTATCGCAGGTCCGGTGACGTTGACTCGTGATCCAAAATGGTCAGAGACCCCCATACTCACCCCCCGCCAAATGCGATCATACTTTCGAGAACACGGATGGCGTACCGTAGTCGCCTTTCAAACTCGTAATCCACTGCATCGGGCGCATGAGTACATCCAAAAAACTGCGCTTGAAATGGTGGATGGATTGGTCATTCATCCCCTAATCGGAGAAACCAAACAGGACGATGTCCCGGCATCAATACGATGGGCGTCATACTTAGCGCTAGTGCGGGAATATTACCCCGAACAAAACACTCTATTGTCTGGATTCCCTGCGGCGATGAGATATGCCGGGCCTAAAGAAGCCGTGTTACATGCCTTAGCCCGAAAAAATTATGGATTTACACACTTCATTGTGGGACGTGACCATGCAGGGGTGGGCTCCTATTATCATCCACTAGCTAGCCAAAAGCTTCTAAGCGAGATATCGTCACTAGATTTGGGCATTACCATCATCAACGCAGAGCCGGCATTCTTCTGTCGCCGCTGTCATCAGATGGCCACACAAAAAACGTGCCCTCACGGCACGATTCATCATGAATCCCTATCAGGCACACGGGTACGAAAGGCCCTTCAAGAAGGAACGGAACTCCGGCCGGACACTATCCGCCCGGAGGTGGAAGAAATCCTTCGCCAATACTACCAAAACCACTAACAGGAAGCGGCCTTCTGGGCCGTTTCCTTACTCTGAGCTGTTGTGTTCACGGATAAATGCGAGAATTTCCTGGTCCAGCAACTCTGACGCCGCCAACACGCGTTCATGAGTCAGTGAGCCCGTTTCCGTATATACCTCTTCCAAGGTTTGCTTCAGTTGCCACAAGGAACCTTCGTTCGCCACGTTATCCCTCACTGAACTCATAATAGGGGAATTTTACCGTTTTATGTCTCAATAAGTCAACGCTGGTCGAGAATTTCTTTGGTCCAATTGTTGATATCCAGTAGTTCTTGATCGCAGATGGTATGACTCATCCGATACCGTCGAGCGGTAACGTGAGCACCAGCCTCAGTCAGGTGTCGAAGCGTCACATTACCGCGATCCAATACCACCACGGTATCCTCCGTACCGTGCCCCCAAAACACCGGCATCTCGTCTAATTTCTCGACCATACTTTCTGCCAAAGGCGGAGCACTTAAACTGACTACGCCAGCCACCTGCAATGACGAGGTCATAGCAAAGCGCGTAGCGACTAACCCTCCTTGGCTAAAACCTAACACCACTATCGGAAGGTCAAAGCCCGCTAGTACCTTTTCCAATTCTCTCGTAGCCTCGCTTATCTCTCGGGTAAATCTCGGCGTATCGGAAGCACTGCTATACCAGGCATAGCCCCCACCCATGATCATCGGCGCGCGCACACTGATAATGCGAAATCGCGGATCAAAGGAGCTCCCGAGAGGTAGCAAATCCATCTCGTCTGCACCACGTCCATGCAATAGCACGAGCAAATGAGTAGCGGTGTCCATCGGTCGAGAAAATTCCACCATCTTAAGTGACATAACTATGTCCTCCCTACTGTGTATTAGGCACGTAGTTCGCTCAACGGGCGAACTTCATCTTGGCCTGCCCTTGCCGCTTAGGTCACATTTTCCAATCTGATGCCAGTATCCCGTAAATGATGTGATCCACATAATGGTCAAAAAGCCACTCCGCTTGTCGTCTGCAGCCTTCCTTATGAAATCCCAACCGTTCAGGATTCGCTCGGCTCTTCGAATTTTCTGCGGCAGCCCGAATTTCGATACGGTTCAAGCCATATTCGTCGAAGAGAATGTTGACCAGGGCGTCACAGGAATGTGTCATAATTCCATGGCCTTGAAACCGTTCACCGAGCCAATACCCCATACTAGTCAATCGATGCGACCAATTAATGTCATGGAGGCCGAGCACGCCCGCCAGTTCTCCCCGATGCCATATCCCGAGTTCGACGCCATTATTGGAAGCATACTTCTGCAACCCAGTAGATATGAAATCATGAACGTCCTGGACGGTCCGTGTCCCGTCCACAAAAGGCAGCCACTCTCGAAGATAGTGGCGCGACTCCTCTATTAAAGCGAAGACCGAGTTTGCATCGCGCCCTTCTAGTAACCGCAACGAGATGTCCTCATTGACATATAGAGAACAAATCTCTTTAACAGATTCGTTGAAGATGCCATCAGATCCTCTTAGAAAGCCCCTGTTATAGCTGGTTTGCTTCAACGCACAACATCTGACTGAATCATTACGCTCGAAACCCCGACGTAATCCTTTTGGAGGACAAGGGCGTTTCGAAAAGGGCGCTAAACGACCTTCCTTATCTGGGCT
>NZ_JBYCKN010000058.1:0-6273 GCF_057473405.1 Sulfobacillus sp. TH-112 | reverse complement strand
GTGATGTCTTTTGCAGTAGCTATTTTGATGGCGTCAACTCGCATACCGAGAGGACTGGCATTTGCCATTTTTGTCGGCACCACCCATCTCACGCCCCATACCCGAACGCTGTTTATCGGCGGACTCCACACGGCCCTCTATCTATCGATAGGGATGCTGGGATTGGCCGCGCTTGGGTCACTCGTGCGTGGCCAACCTAACACGACTCAACCTGCCGCTAGGTCGACAGCTCCGATCTAGTACTTAGAAAATCACGCACCAAGGGAAAGACGGCGGATAGATTTTCGAGATGCGGATAGTGGCCGGCATGCGAAATGTTTTCGCGCCGTGCTCGAGGAATAGTATCTAATCCATCTGCGCCGTTTCGCAGTAACGGATCGGCGCTTCCGCGAATAATGAGTGTTGGAGCGGTGATTTTCTTGAGGAGGGGCGAGATGTCCGTCGTCAAGATGGTGTCCAACGTACTCAAGATAGCATGTCGTTGAGCCGACTGGTTGAGTTGATGTTGTATTTCTAGGTCATGCGGCGAGGGAGGGATGACAAACGAGCCGCGCCAAACGCGGTCGAGCAGAGAGGGGAGCATGTTGCTGCTGACCCGTTGAACCATGGAGAAAATTTTAGCAAATTGGCGACCGATGCGCGCGTCGACGGCGGCGCAGTGCGCTCCTGGAATGGTATCGATGACCACCAACCGTCGCACCATGTGAGGAATTCGAGCGGCTAAATAGAGGGCACCGGTGCCACCAAAGGAGTGCCCAATCAAGTCCACTTTGGCGACTCCTGCGCTGCGTAGTAGTCGAATGGCGTCTCTCGTATAGTCATTGATATGATAACCGACAAGAGGTTTATCAGAGAGACCAAATCCTCTGAGGTCGGGAATGATGGTGCGGTAGTGGGCTTGGTGCAGGTGGTGGGATAGCGGTAGAAAACTGTCTCCGTTCATGGCCCATCCGTGTAGTAGGAGCACCGCCTGTGGACCATCTCCCAGGTCACGATAAAAGATGTTGATTCCCTTTAAGTTAACTTCCATTGCGGGTCCTTCTTCCTAAAGTTACTGTAACTTGTATTATATAAGTATATAGCGGGCGGATAAAGATAGTGAGGGGACGGAGAAGACATCTTGGACCAATATACTCACCTTTATGCGATAGCAAAAGATTGCGATGTTCTATTCCACGATACTGGCTATGAAATAATAGGTGGCTTAGCTTGGTTCAGGAAATCATGTAGGCGTCGCCGCATCGACTGGCGCGTGTGTCTGGCAGCATCCAGATCCAAGGGCTGCTTTGACCGGTCAGGTCGTGATCCTGTTAAGGGATCGACGCCAGTGGCGTTGGGGCGAGGTGCGGGATCGATGGGCCTTTGCACCTCCGATCGGTAACAACCTCTGCCCTGCGGTGCAAACGTATGGGGTGGGGCGCTGTGTGATGCAAGGAGTTCGCACAAACTATGTGGGGCGCTTCGATGTGAGTGTTGTCAGGGGAGCAACACCTTCGGTAATCTGTCCGCTATCACCCTGATGCGGTCATGAGACCAACCAATGGCTCACTCATACCGCGTTGGATGCGATACGCATAGACGGGACCCCCTATATGGTCAAGACACTTGGCACCGGTGGGGTTCTATGGATGCGGCGAGGCGGTAACGCAGACACTTCGCACTCTGGTGTCTCTTTAGTGACAACGATTAGCCGCTATACGGAGGGTTGGTAAGCTACCGACATTCACCAGGCGGCTTTGCAGTGCGCACACCATGCAAGGGGCATCAACATTGTTTTCGATTCTCACAGCGACGATGGCTAAAATGAGTGGGAGGCGAGGGTGACCTCGCCATCCGGGTGACCCTCAGCGGTTATCTTTTAGGGATCTCTATTCTCGTGCGATGTCTTCACAAACCCTTAAGGTCTTGTGGATTTCTTCAGGTGTGTTATAGGGGGCGAGTCCCAGACGGACTAGACCACCTCGCTCTTCAAGACCAAGTGAGCGAATAACCCCGATGGCATAAAAATCTCCGTCCCAGGCCAGGATATCTTGGGCCGCCAGGGCTTGCGCCACCTGCTTGGCATGGTGATTATCGACGGTGAAACTGAGTGTAGGAGTCCGGTCCGCCTCCCCCACTGGCGGACCGTATACCCGAACTCCAGGAATCGATTGAAGACCGTGATACAGCTCTTTTGCCAGAGCATGCTCATACTGATAGATACGCTTCATGGCGGTTTGGATTCTCTGTCTGAAAGTGGCGCTGTCATCGACGGCCAGACTTGCGATAAAGTCGACTGCCGCACTGACGCCGGCAATGGCCGCGTGATTGAGAGTGCCCGTTTCGATTTTTTGGGGAGCATGTTCACTTTGGGGACGTACTTTTAGTGGGGATAAGTGGCTCATGAGCTCCGGTTTGGTGTAGAGAATCCCGATATGCGGACCAAAAAATTTATAGGCGGAACAGAGAAGAAAGTCAGGGTCCAAGTCGCTGACATCGATTAGTCCATGTGGGGCCCAATGCACGGCATCGACCACCATGAGCGTGTTCTGGTTTCGCGTCCATTGGCGAATTAATTTGAGCGGATTGACGGTGCCGAGGGCATTGGAGGCATATCCTACGGCGACCAGACGCGTCCGGGGAGAAAGCATCTTCTGGAAATAGTCTAGGTCCAATTCTCCGTCACCGTTCAGTGGAACATGATGAATGATGGCACCGCGGGCTTCGAGGGCGAGCCATGGGGCCACATTGGCGTCATGGTCCAAGTCGGTGACGATAATTTCGTCTCCGGGCTGAATCTGCTGTGCCAGGGCCATGGCTAAGAGAAAATTTAGGGTGGTCATATTTTGGCCAAATGATATGGTGCTGGCTAAGCTACTGCCAAGAAAATTCGCTATTTTGATCCGAGCCTCATCGATCACGTCGTCAGTTTCTTGACTCGTGACGAATACCCCGTGGCTATTGCTATTATGCTGCTCATAGTAATTCGATATAGCGGAAATCACGGATTTCGGCACTTGTGTGCCGCCCGGGCCATCAAGATAAATTAAGGGATCCCCGTGTGCACCTACCCGGGTTAGCGAGGGGAATTGATTCCGACAATAGCAAAGGTTCTCCACGACGGTGCCTCCTTAGGGCGAAATGACTGGCGCATGCTGAGCCAGGAATGCGGGTAGTCTAGTACGACAAGGCCTCTCTCATTTCTTGGATGAGGTCGTCGATGCTTTCTATGCCCACCGACAGCCGTAATAGTTGGGGCGTGATATGCAATCGGGCGCGCTCTTCCGGCGAAAGGAAGGCATGCGACATAGTAAAGGGATGACTGATGATGGATTCGACGCCACCTAGGCTGGCACCATAAAATAGTGTGTGGAGACGAGCGAGAAACTGTTCCACCGGGAGCTCTGCCGTGAGTTCGAAGGATAATACCGCACCGGCACCATCCGATTGCTTTTGGTGAATGGCATACCCAGGATGTTGAGGAAGGCCGGGGTAGTACACTTGGCTCACGGCGGGATGCTGTGCCAAATAGTGGGCAACCTTGGTGGCGTTCTCTTGGGAGCGGTCCATGCGTACAGCCAAGGTTTTCATCCCGCGCAGTAACAGCCAACTGTCATCAGGACCTAAAATTCCGCCGTGGATGCGTTGCTGGGCATGAATGTGTTCTGCCAAATTGGCACTTTTAACAACGACCAAGCCTGCTAGAAGATCGCTATGGCCACCGAGAAACTTCGTTGCACTATGGACCACGACATCGATACCCAAATCTATGGGACGCTGTAAATACGGGGACATAAAGGTATTGTCGATGATGACAATGGCCCCATGACGGTGAGCTAGCGATTGCACCTCGCTGAGGTCCGTAATAGCTAGGGTCGGATTGGCGGGTGACTCAATAAAGATTCCACGCGTGTTAGGACGCAGCGCTTGTTCCAATGCGTTAAGATCTTGAGCATCTGCACGGGTATATTCTAATTGGTAACGCGACGCCAAGGATTTCAAAATTTCTTCAGTTCCACCATAAAGGTTATCCGCAACTACAAGATGGTCACCGTGAGCAAAGATTCCCAAGGCTGCTGCGATAGCGGCCATTCCTGACGCGAAGGCATATCCGGAGTGGCCATTCTCTAAGGCAGCAATGGTGTCCTCGAGGACTTGACGGGTAGGATTTTTACCTCGACTATAGCTAAATTCTTGTTCTTTGCCATACTGTTGAGCAAACGTGGAGGAACGTTGAACACTAGGGCTTACCCCCCCCGAGAACGGATCGATGGAATGGGGATGATGAATGAGCTTGGTGGCAAATTTCAATAGTGACCCTTCTTTCCTATGACGTCAAAATGCAATATAAGGGGATAGTATCACGAGTTAGAGTACTCCGTGCTCATGACTAGAAGGAAATATGCAAGTGACGGCTCTGTGGCCATTTGTCGGATGCGAAAAGAGGGCGGGGCCGGAGCCTAAGCTCAGCGACGCCGCCCTTAGTATGATGCATCAAAAAGGGATTATTCCTGTGCCTCACCTATTAATGATTGTTCGGCGTGCTTGATCATGACTTTGACCATGTTACCGCCGATTTTGCCACCGATGCGCCCTAGTTGTCGGCTTGGCATGTCGGCCCAACCTTTTTCCTCAATCTCGTTGCGGAGTCCTAGTTCGCTTGCAACCTCATATTTAAATTGATCGCGAATCTGACTCGAAAGTACCGACGGGCCTTTAGTCCTCTGTGCCATACCGTTGCACCCCCTTCGTGGTGACACAGATAGTATGGCTGTTCCTCGCGGCGGGGATGTTAGGAGGATGGTGACAAGCTATCGCGGCATTACCATCTCATCCTCTATTGGCCATTCGTGAACGCGAGAAGCTTGTTATAATAAATGCAGAAGAAAGGTGAGGTGGGTTCTCATGAAAGTGTCCGCCCAACATCAAAAGTTGACGACATTAGCTCAACGACGGTTTGAAGGCTTTACGCCATATCAAGTGGTGACGTTTTTAAATCAGTCTTTGAAAGAACGTGGGGTCATCTTTGGCTTGCGACAGTTTGATGATGACTGGGAACTAACCGTCTACGACGCGGGGCATAGAGAGCCTATGACCGATGACACCTAGGATCGGGGTCGCGGGGATCTTAGTCGATGATAAGCGGAGAGTGTTGCTGGGCCAACGAGGCAAGGCACCCAATCAAGGATTATGGGCGTTTCCCGGAGGTCATCTGGAATATGGAGAGTCCATTGAGGGAGCGCTTCAGCGTGAATTTCGGGAAGAAACAGGGCTTCATATTCGCGTTGGGCCGTTGCTATATGTTGCGGAACTTATTGCCCATGATTTTCACTATGTACTTTTGGACTACGCGGTAGAGCGCGTGTCCGGTGAGATGTGTGCGGGGGATGACCTGGAAGCGGTAGAGTGGGTCGATCCCACTAAGGTCGCTGGTCGAGGTTTGGCGGCGGCAATGGTGGACTGTTTGAGGTCTGCGGCGGTGCGGAGGTACATTGATGAGAGCCGTCAATAAATGGGCTAAAGTCTCGATGGGTTTAGGATTATTGCTATTTTTGAGCGGTTGTGGAAGTAGTCAGTACTTAGTCAAGGCTTCACCAAGCACACCGTCCAGTGTTTTGCAGTATCAGCAATCAGTAGAAGTTCAATACCACACAGTGGTTCAAAACTTAGATCAAGCGATTAGCTCCGAAGAAGTGGCCATCTCGATGGACCCTCACTATGTTGACGGCTATTTGCGACTGGGCGGCCTGTTTTTGCTTGCGGGTCAGCATCAGGCATCGATTGATGCTCTTCGTCACGCCATCGAATTGCAGCCGAAAGAGGCCGGCAATTGGGTGATACTGGGCCAAGTCCTGTCAGAACTTGGCGCCAAAGACCAGGCACAGGTTGCGTTTGATCGCGCCATTGCAATTAATCCCGGAAATTGGGAGGCATGGGATGGCCTGGGCTTTTTGGCTGTGGCGGAACACCACGACACGACGGCCTGGCACGATGGTGAAAAGGCCATTTTCACGGTTGGTGAAGAAGGACCGACGTTAGATTTGATGGGACGCGTGCTCTACGATCAGGGGGATGCCACCGATGCACTGTCATACTTCAAGGCAGCGAGTCGGATTCAGCCTGACTGGTGGCAAAGCTATTACGATCAAGCCCGGGCGGAAGTGCTGCTGGGAAACGTGGGGGCGGCGCTGGCTGATTTGACACGGGCGGCCACTCTTGATCCCACCAATGGTCAGGTGTGGACGATGATGGAGGCCATTGAGTCCAATAAGGAGGGTGCGAATGCCAAAAGCG
>NZ_JBYCKN010000057.1:0-7216 GCF_057473405.1 Sulfobacillus sp. TH-112 | reverse complement strand
CCCGAATCCATGATTTTCATCGTCTTGTCATTCTAACCCCGGCGACCCCACGCCGTCATTGGAGAGTTCTACTATCGCTGGAAAAGAAGCGCTATAATGGGACACCATAGAGTCCCTCGGTCACGTGATCATACGGGCTGGCTAAGCCCGAGGAATCGGTTAAAATCCCAAACGATCTCTGCTCAAGACAAGGGCCCCCTTTGCCCGCATAACCCTCGATGGGGAATGGCACCAAAAGGGGCGTATGAGTGAGTGTGGATTGGCTGTGAACACGAAAGAGGACGAGGCCTGGGGCGACGAAGTGCGCCGTCTGTGATTAGCGCACCCCGAGGCTCCCGACGAGAAGTCTCTCCATGCTTTGCCATCAGGGATGAAATCGCCGTAGACGACACGCAAACGCTTCAAGAACCGGGCACGATATGTCGAATATTTGGTCGCCCTTCCGCATACAATCTCCTGAGGCGATTGTTGACAAGCGCGGAAGGGTGTTCCACTATGGTAAGACAATGGCAGTTCAAAAGGGGGGCACGGAAAATGGCGAAGCCAGTGCGCACTCTGAAACTCGGGGCCATCAAGCGGGTGACCATTCCCTCGGATTCAGAGGTTAATGCGGCCTTTATGCAACTCGGCGACAAGATTCAGCAGCGCCACATCGAAGCATTCAAACGGTTGGCCGACCGGTAATGCGTTGGGTATCGCTCACAGAGGCGATCCTATTCCAAGAACGCATGGTCAACGCGACGGGAGGATCCGTCGGGGTTCTTGATAGAGGGAAACTAGAGGCTGCTCTTGCGCGGCCTCTTGCTATTGTCTTCAATCATGAGCCCTTTCCTACGCCGGCCCTGAAAGTGGCGGCACTCATTGACAGTATTATTACCACCCATCCATTTCGAGATGGCAATAAGCGAACCGCCATGGGGCTGGGCTTGGCCATCTTAGAGTTTAATTTCCCATTGATCAAGGTTCCGTTAGACGACGACATCGAAGATATGGCTGTCGCACTGGCTGAACGCCAGATCACTCTACGCGATATCGCGCATTGGCTCGAAACGTTATATGGCTGCTCGACGCTGACCCCGGGTGACTTCGATCCGTCCGATCTTCATGCCTAACGTCTTTGATGCCTTACCTGCGATTTCGCCAGGGGGTCTCAAAAGCCGGCGGAACTGGCGGGAGTGGTGCACCACCTGCAGATAGTGCGCTATGAACGTGATTTGATGGTGGTCCAATGCGGCGGAGCGAGGATTCCGTGTCCCTACGTGGGCATGGAAACCGAAGGCCGTGAGGTTCACCAATGCCCCGATTGGAGCGCCTAGTGGCGAATGGTCGTCGTCGTGACAGGGAGACTCTGGGTGCTGGTGACATTGGGAAAGAGGGAACTTGGAGACCCCGTATCCGGCAGATGCTAGGCGACCCGCCAGCGGCGGAGAGCTGTATGCATCCGTGCGTGATGCCACTCCGCGAATTCATAGCGATAGGTAGGCCACGAGAGAAGCGCCGCCAGCTCCTCGTCTCCCGGTATTCCTGCCGGGTGCCGCGGCAGCTTTTGAAATGGAGGTGGTGGCTTTTCAGTGCGCAAAACGTTCTTTGATTTTCTCGGTTTTATCTTGGGCTGACTTCAATCTGGGAATTGGCCAACTTACGCGACGCCATCGCCCCATCAACCTGCCAATGGTCATCACGGACTTCAGTCTCCGTGATGCGGAGCTAGGGCGAGTAGTTCAGCATCCGTCAACACGGGAAGGGAAGTATTATGCTCTGGATACGTGGATCCGCGAACGGTGTCGGGCCGTTGTGGCTAAACGCTGGAGTCGGAGCCTGGCCCTCGGCTGGGAATGAGCCATCACCGCCTCGAAGCGTTGTGCTTTCCTTCTCTCGACGTGGTGATCGCCAATCGCCAGCAACAGGAAACAGGGGAGCCAAGCCGTTTTGAATCGGCGAGGCCGCCCTGTTTCCATCCATATCATGGTTTATGTGAAGCGAAGCATACAAGTTATGACGACGAGGAGACCCACCAGTACTGCATTGCGGGAATATAGGTGGACGAACCGTAGTTGGCTTGCACATCATGGACCTGGGGTAGCACAACCACTTGGGTGGCAGTACTTTGTAGCCATAATACCGGAAGTTGTTTCGCGGTATAGACCTCATATTGGAAGAACTGCGCCAGACTGGCTTTGGAATTGGCATACGGAGTATGCGTGCCATCAATGAGAGAATCCTCTTCGTTGTTGGAGTATCCAAAACCGGAGGGGGCATTAGTAGAAAAGAGCTGTCCACCTGACGGATACCAACCGGGACCATCATAGGCCCAGCCACTGCCACTCCCCAATTGCCAAGTATTTAGCACTTTGGGATTGCCGGTTTCTCCAATAAAGGTGGCAAACGGTTCACCCTTTAAGGTGACATCAATGCCCTCTTTAGCCCAGTCTTGCTGCAAGAGTTCCACCGTTTCTGTCTCAGCATTGTCGCCAGAGGTGTAGAGCATGGTGAACTTCATCTGTTCGCTACCTTTGGTCATGACACCGCCGACGTCTTTCCAGCCATGGGACTCGAGAAGATTTTTTCCTTTGGTCGGATTATAGGGGTAGAGACCGGTGACGGAAGGATCATAGAACTTGGTCTTGGGCAGCGAAGGAATCGGTCCATAGAGCGGCGCGGCTAAGCCATCATCAATGTCCTTATCAATCGCCGTCTTATCAATCCCCATTTCCATGGCTTGTCTCACATACAGATGATCAAAGATGGGGGCCGAAGTGCTTCCCGGACGCATGTTGAGATAGATGTAATAGGTGCCAAGAGGAAAGGCCTTAAAAAGCTTGTCGCCATCGCGGGTGAGTTGGCCCGAGGCACTGAGTTGGCTTGGAGAGAGATAGCCGACATTGACCGCACCGGTCTTCAGTGCGGCAAATTCAGCGGCATTGGACCCTTCCCAAGCAAACACCACTTTGTTGACGATGGACTTGTGCCCAGAGTAATTCTTATTAGGCACCAAGACCCACTCTTGATTCTGCACCGCACTTTGGAGCTTAAAGGGTCCGTCAACCACCTTTAAGACATTGGGATTGGTGCCCATCGAACCCAAATATTTAATCTCTTGCGCCCAGTTCGAACCATCGACATCCAGCGTCTGAGCCGGCAGTGGGGTGATCTGAATGAGTCCGTTATAGATAAACCACTCTTGGTTGGCAGGCTTATCCAGGGTAAACGTGACCTCGTAGGGATTATTCTCGACCACGCTCTTCACACCACTCGGAATGTCTCCAGTGCCGGCACCGACAAAGGGCCAAGGGGTGGGTGCGCTGGGGGCTGACGCCGCCTTGATGACATTCCAGGTAAAGAGCACATCTTTGGCGGTCACCGGCGTGCCGTCAGACCACTTCCACTTCTTGTTCAAAAAGACGTGATAGACAGTTCCGGCCTTGTTATAGGTGATGTGGCTAGCGATAGAAGACTTCCAGTCGATTTGATAGGCGTTATTAATCCACAAGAGCGGCTTAATCATCTGATCCTGCAATTGACCATTGGCTACCGAGTCATTTTCAGCGTCGGTAATGGGGAGATACCAGTCCACGTTGACCTGAGGAGACATAGCCCAAACAATGGTGCCCCCGGGTGTCGGCTTATTGGATGAGGCCGAGGAAGTGGGCGCTGAGGTACTACCACACGCCGCTAAGAGACCGGTAAGGCTGACGGCAAGTGCACTGCTAATGATAGCGAAATGGCGTTTCTTCATGGCGATACCATCCTCTCTCAATAAAAAATAACCGGTGAATTATTGTGTCGCACTATTCGATGTTGTTGATAATAGTCTAATGGTATGATATTTCGGCGTTTTAGGGAAGAGATTTTTGTGGAATTGCGACTTTTCATTGAATATGCTCATGCTATCAACATCACAGGTCGGCTTTCAAGGGTGATTATGTTCGTTGCCATGGCTATAGATGTGGAACCGCGTTGGTGCCGATTCTAGGTCAGATATAGTGGACTTTATACCGCATGCAAAATGGGCGTCTCAGTTCATCGAGAGAGATTTTCGCGATGCAGCGCACTAGACGGGGCAAGCGGTGCTGGGGGTGATCGTGGTGCCCAAAATGGAGAATGACCATAGCCAATACTCAAAGACAGGACGACAAGATTAGCCGGCTCCACCGGCTGTATATGGATGGTGCGCTGAAGCTCGCAAGAGCACTGCCGTGTATCGTGCACACTGGGTGGTCTGCCGACACGCGAAAGAATTCGATGAGTAATTGAATGCCTTACAGGGTTCCCTGAATATGGGCAAGAGGTCAATCATCGGTATGTCTATTGTTGGCGTTGAATTTGTGCTGTTTCATACGATCAAACGGTGCCCACCAAATATCTCCTCGCCTGCCACCTTTTGAGAGCCCAGACGGTATAATGAAGACCTAGGCGCAAAGCGTTTCTAGAGAGCTCACGTGATTTGTTCGGTCCACGGCCCATTCTGACCCACAAAACCACGTAGGCTTTCTCCGCAGAAAAGACGTCAGGACCTCATCGCGGCGACGAAAACCAATATAGAAATTCTGTTTACCCCGAAAGGAGTTAACCACCTTGATGAAACATACCCTCATTGGCACAGGAGTCCTCGCGGTCGGACTGCTGGCTTTCGTTGGAGGAGACACGCCGGCACTGGCAGCGGCGGCAGGATCACTGGGGACGAATACGGTCACCCTGACTGCAAGTCAACCGCTACTACGTACCGGACAAATGGTTACGCTCTATGCGACGAGTCCCGCACCATTAGCGAACGGTCAACAATTGGCCATAATTGACGAGACCACCGGGCAAACGGTGGCGAGTGCTACCACGGGATCCAGTGTCTCGGCGACGTGGTCTAATAACAGCGCCGTGACGCAAAACTTTCAAGCGGTGCTGACCGAAAACAGCAAAACATTACCAATTACGTGGTCTGACGTCGGTACCGGAGATGATCGTGGCTATGCCAATGCCGCAGGCGACACCGTATCCCTTAGCGCCCCTCTGACGGACACCGCCAATACGCCGATTACTCTAACGGCCAGTCCGACCGGATTTACCGATCCGGTCTATCAGTTCTGGTACGCATTGTCGGGTGGGTCATGGGAAAGTAGTGGGGCATTCTCCGCTAGCTCCTCTTATACCTTTACGCCGCCGAGTGGCCTTGTCGATGTGTTAGTCTATGCGCGTGAAGCCACGGCCCCAGCTAACGAATCCGCCACGGAGCGGGCGACGTATGAAGCGAAGTCAGACACCGCGTCCATTGCGGTCGCGGCAGGGACGACTACCACGACTACGGGTACCGGAAGTGGCTCGGGCAGCACGACGGGTTCAGGCTCTGGTTCGACCGGGACCAGCACCGGGTCTACAGGGACGGGAACGTCTGGCAGCGGCTCGGGGAGTTCGAGTACTGGAAGCGGAAGCACCGGGACCAGCAGCACGAACCCAATACCAACGCTTGGGTGGGACTGTCCACCATCAATCAAGTGGCAGTAGGGGACGGCATGCAATTTACCGCAAATGCGGTCGGTATGACCAATCCCGAATATCAATTTTGGTTCCTCAGCCCGAATAACCAGTGGGAGAGTAGCGGGAGCTACTCGCTCTCGAACACCTTTAACCTGACGGCTACAGCCCAAGGGGACTGGAAAGTGGTAGTCTACGCTCGCCCAGAAAATGCACCAGCCAATGAGACTACGGCAGAACGAGCGGAGACCACGGTAGAGAGTCCCGATATGATTGTGGCGGTACACCCCTAAACGAATGCACCACGTTGTGCGCCCTAGTAAGCCGCGTCCTTAGCCCGATGGCATGGGACGCGGCTTAGTATTCCGACAACGGATCGCGCATAGGAGTGTCAACGCGATACTGGGGTCCATTGGCATTAAAGAGATTGGCTAAATCCACGGCATACTGTTCATAGAGTGGCGCATGTAGATGACTGAGAAACTGATAGAGCAGCAATACATTGCTGCGATTAAATCCATGGGACATCGAATCCGGCCGAATTCGATAGTGAAAGAGTGGTTCGGGAATGGCCACGCCACCATACCCCGCTTCAACCATCGAAACCACCGCCTCCCAATCCTCCATTCCATACGCCATGAGAGACTTATTCGCACTATATCGCAAAAAGAGATCGCGGCGCATCACCAAGGCGCTGCTATTCAGTGTGTTGTGATAGAGGAGGTAGGGAAGTTCGGTATTCCAGGTCGGCCAAATGGTTTGATTACCCGGTTCACCGAAATATTGCGCCCAGGCTCCCACCATGGCCACGTTGGGATAGTGCTCCATGACGGCCACGGCTCTGGCATAGTAGTCTCGCGAGACGATATCGTCAGCATCAAGAAAGGCGACATATTTGCCACGGGCGGCTTTGGCGCCGACATTGCGAGAGGCCGCAAGGCCCGCATTTTTTCGCCGCAAGACGCGTACTTGTTCATAGCGTTCTTCCAGAAGATATAATTTCGCGATACTCGCAATTTCGGTGCTGCCATCATTCACAATAAGGATTTCATCAGGCACCAAGGTGGATGCTAAGAGGCTTTCTACAGTGTCTTTGATGTATTCACCCAAGTTGTAATAGGGGACGACGGCTGACAGCAGCGGAGATGACGGACTCTCTTTCATTCTCTCGTCGTTCTTCGCACTGAGCGACACGAACGGGAAGGCGGTTTTCCGATGATGGGAGGCGATGACCTCACTAAAGAGAGCCTCTTTGGCCTCTGCAATCGTCAGAGGGTTTGAGAGCATCTCCACACTCTCGCGTGCCTTTCTGCCAATGCGTTTCCATTCTTCTTCGGGGAGTGCCAAAATCTTTTGGATGCTTTGCGATAGTGCCAGGGGACTCCCATGGGAAAAGAGAAAGCCGCTTTCGCCGTGACGGATGACGTCACGCTGTCCTCCGCTTTGAGCCGCCATCACGACGCGCTGATAGGCCATCGGTTCGAGCACGGCATAGGGGAGATTCTCAAAGTATGAGGGGACGATGACTAAACCCGCGCTTCTTAGAATGGTCGCGACCTCTTCTGGGGTCTTTAATCCGTGAAAGACTAGGCGGCCCTCGTCGATAGCCTGTGCATAGGTTTTTTCTAGCAACGTTTTCATTGAACTTTGGCGAGGATAGAAATGACTGTCGCCCCCAACTACGTGAAGCGTCACGGCCTCACCCTGTTCCCAGAGGTATGACATCGCCTCTAGAAGCGGCATGATGCCT
>NZ_JBYCKN010000056.1:0-7291 GCF_057473405.1 Sulfobacillus sp. TH-112 | reverse complement strand
GAGACAATGTTTCACGGCGCCTTTTGACACGGGGAGACGGCATGCTGTCGCGTGTTATGATAAGGCTATTGCAAGCCGTAGGTGAAATATCTGCCGAGGATCAGAATGCACGACAGTATTACGAATACCTATGATGAGAAAATTAAAGGTTGTTCAATTGGTTACGATGAGAGGATGAGAACTGATGACATTAAAACATGATCCATTACGGGTGATATTTGCGACCGATGGTTCCGAGGGCGCCATGATTGCGACGAAGTGGGTTGCAACTCACTTCCAAGGAGCACCTTACGACGCGATTTTGCTGCACGCGATTCGTATGTCTATCGAAGACGCCTTACATAATGGTTATGCTGACTTGGCGACCGCAGCGGAAGGGATCTTGAATAAGACTCAAGCTGCTTTAAGTAAAGAGGTGACCAACATTAGTGCTGTCGGTACGGCAGCGCCGACCATCGCTCAGATAAGTCGAGAGCAGCACGCTGATTTGATTGTGATGGGACATTCGGGCCACGCCAGTTTGGGAGGGCTAGGAAGTACTGCATTTGAGGTGCTTCATCAAGCGAACATCCCGGTGCTGTTGGTACCAAGAGAGATAGCCGATCATATTGAGGAAGGCCCGTTATCGCGACCATTGAAGATCGTATTGGCGGTCAATGGCTCGAAACCATCGGATGAGGCGGCGGAGTGGCTTAACCAGAACATGGGGAATTTTGCGGTGGAGATCCATCTATTCTGTGTCTCACATGACGTGGTTCCGTCTCCGATGGGCATGCGGGAGACATCAGCCAGTGCTGGTATTCCTGTGGGAGCGGTAGCTCCTGTGATGGGGGGAGTGCCTGGTGGCGGGGTGTATTGGCTCCCGACGGAGGCCGCTACAGCTGGATGGGAAGAAGCGGCAAGACTAGCCCAACAAGAGACAGAGAACACGCTTGAACGTAGTGCGACACTTTTAACGAACTGTCCTCCGGTAACACGAGAGGCGGGATCGGGAGCGCCAGCGGAGGCTATTCGCAATTATGCAGAATCGGTTCACGCTGATTTGATTGTAATGGGACGACGCGACCACTCTATGGTGGGCAATATATTTAATAGTGTGTCGTACTCGGTAGTTCAGCATAGCAAAGTTCCGGTGCTGGTGGTGAGTTCAGAGGTTGAACAGGATGAGGCATGATATGCGCGGTGATTACCTAACGGGATGATTTCACCTTACAAAAACGCGAGGAGGCCAATGAATAATGCTATTGGCCTCCTTCTGCTATTCACGGATGGATTACAGTATTTACAATCCATTGCGCTGGTACCACAGCATTACTTCGGCTAGAGTAATAGGGCCCGGCGACAGCTATGGCCTGCCCCTGAATGGCCTTGACCGTCCGTTCAGACCATAGCGCTACCCATAACGCATCAGGAGGGCGACTGTCAGTGGCGGTCATCCAGATCATGATGTGGTGCTGTCTAAGTAGCGGTAGTGCAGTCAGATTTTCACCCTGCTGTTCGGCATTGACGACGGCCCCCGATTGGATAATCCAGTTTTCGGCAAGCCAGGCATCCCCATGACGTAAGCCTATCGAAAGCACTGCACCGGGATTAAAGGAATTCACCAAGACCCGCAGGTGGTTATCGTGAGCCCCTTGCACGCTATTGACGAGGCGTGTGTGCGATACACCATAGTCGGGACCAGCACAATCAAGAAGAACACCGCGAGCACCAATTTTTCGCCACTGCTTTAAGTAGAGGGAGATCGTTGTCAGCGAATGGTTAGGCTGACCATCGGTGACGCCGATATCGACATAGCCGTAGAATGTCACCTTGGGCAAGACTTTGATTAGTTCTTCGGTCGCGGCGAGGTCGCCTGAAGAGTGCCACTCGTCGTCACTGCCCAATATCACAATCGGGTAGCCTTTCAGAGACTGTGCAAATGAAAGGAATTGGTGGGGGTTGGTGGGAATCCACCCATAGTAGATTAAAAACGGCGTCGCCGGCTTCACTACACGCTTTGGAACAGTCTTGGTAAATCCAGAAAGACTGAGAGTCAACAATAGGCCCCATAGCATGGCAATCCTCAGGCGTCTCACCGTCGTAGGCAGCTCCTTGTCACGATCACTGTCACTGTTACTACCTCCTATGCTAGCACGGAGTCATATATGGACTAAAATCCCAATCCCGATATTCCTCCAGATTGACATCGTTCTAGCTCGTGGATGGCGCCAATAAATGATTTGCGCTAGTAATGACTAGACCGCCAAGCATGACAAGGTAGAGGTACGGGAGGATTACGCACAGCGTCAAAGCCGCAGCCACAACGACGAGAAAGAGCGCCGCCTTGAGTGGCGCCACACGAAGCTCCTCGAAGGAATTTTTCACTGCGGTCCTAATGGACGAAGGCGAAAAAGAAAGGTGGGTCAAAACCATTAGTGTGAGGAGAGCGAGTACGCAATCGAGGAGCAGGAACGTGGTCTGGTCGATTCGTAATACAGCTAAGGGTAGTTGATTACGCATCAATTGGACATCCAACCAAGATAATAGAAGTGCCATAGATAGGGGCCATATTACCAATATGCTGCGGAAAAAGACGGTCTTAGAGGTGTGAAAATATTGGAAAAATGCGTCGCGAGCGGGCAGACGCTGAAGAACGAGTGCGCGATGAGCGGCAAATAGAGCGGCAAGATTTGCCGGGAGCGTGATGATGAGGAGAGAACCGGCCACCGCCGCGATGCTGAATCCCACAAACACTAGGACCCCAGTTCATAGGCTTAACAGGTGATCCAGGAAGGGAACCTCGCCGTGCGGTTCTCCGAGAGGCATCTTCATAGTTTCACCGACCCAGACACTGCACCCTGGACGAAGTAGCGTTGGACAAAGGCAAACACGACAATGAGTGGTGCGGCCACGATAAATATGCCCGCGGCTAAACGAGTCCAATCACTTTGGTAGCTTCCGTAAAACGCAAACAGGCCTCATGTGAGCGGAAAAAGTGATTGGCTAGAGAGGAAGACTACCGGTCCAATAAGGTCGTTCCAGACGGTCACAGTAGCGTAAATGCCTACCGTAGCCAGGGCTGGCTTCACTAACGGCAAAATAATGCGAAATATATATTGAGTGTAGCTTGCCCCGTCAATAGCAGCACTTTCATCTAATTCGACCGCAATAGTCTTAAAGTAACCGGTGAAAAACAAAAAGCCTACATCAATCGGGTCACCCCTGTCTTCGATGACATGATCTACTGTTCTTTTGGCTATCCAGAAGGATAGGGATGGGCGTGATTACGCCCACGGTTTGGAAGTCGGGGCACGCCATTTAAGAGCCATAAGTCGCGTCTCAGAGCTGGATTCCAGGAGGAGAACTGACGCCTTCGCCGTCCTTGCGCCAGCGGCGGAGTGGTCGCGATCAAGGCCTGGGCATGCATCACTAACGTCATCATTGAGGGCTTACGCATCTCGTTAAGGAGACCGTGATTGAGGAGAAGTTGTCTCATTTTCCACCAGTCATGACATATCGCCATAATTTGGGAACTGGCGGTTGCCCGGCCCTTCATTTCTGGCCACATGTAGGTTAGAGTAGTCCGTATCTGGAGCATGGTTTTGATATTGGCATCCACGATCCTCGGATTTGGTTCTTTTATGGAGCGTAGCGCATTGCTAAATGCCTCGCGATTGGCGTGGACAAGAAGATCCAACTGGGGATTATTTCGGTGTTTAGGGAGCGTGGTTGAGGGTGCAGTTTTCGCTAACACACGAGAGAGGTTCACTATCCGACTTGGATTTAATGTATAAAGAGGAAAGCTGAATCCTAACGATGTTGCTAAGATGATAAGGAAGTGGGTGCGGGTCATTATGCGCCTCCTCCGTGGATTAGTCTCACCATAGGGTTCGTCGTCATGGGCGATAATCTGTAGAGGATCAGAAAATGCATAAAACCTGATTGGGCCCCTCTATTACACGTGATAATATGAAGTGACTTACATATAGAAAGAGAGGGATAGTGCAATGGCAGCAGTGGAAAATATTCGGCAAGGAAAAAATTATACGGTGGGCGAATCTGGCCCGTTAGAGGGGTTGGACGGTAAGCTTTTCTTGGGTAAAGCGTTAGGGTTTACGGGGATGGAGATTTCATTGAATCGGTTTAGTCCTGGACAAGTGGTGCCGTTTCTCCATCAACATCGCCAGCATGAAGAGATGTACATCTTTATTCAAGGAGAAGGGCAATTTCAGGTGGATGGGGATGTCTTTGAGGTTCACCCCGGCACGGTGGTGAGAGTGTCTCCTGAAGGCAGCCGCGCTTGGCGAAATAATTCTACCCAAGATCTCTACTGTATCATCGTTCAGGCTAATCAAGATTCGCTTACGGACCAAGATGGGATTCGTGGCGAACATCTCATTTCTTGGTAACGGGAACGGCATTGGGAGAATAAGTTCTGACCCTTAAGGTCTAGGCACCAGAGTGTGACTAGGGTGAGGAGCGCTATTCTCGCGACAGTATCCAAGTATACTCTGGGGGCGCGTCGGTTGGGTGAAGTAGGTGAGATGGAATTTTCTGTGGAAATGAGTGCCACGAGTGTCCCGCAGGGGGGCTCGTGGCAGGATAGAGAAGAAATCAAAAAACGTGAGAGACTTAACTGTCTTCCCAGACCTCTCGGGCAATGGTAACGACATGTTCCAATTTGGCCCATTGTTCGTCTTCTGTCAGAGTATTACCCTCTTCGCTTGATGCAAACCCGCACTGTGGGCTTAAGCATAGACGGTCTTGGTCAATATAGTGCGACGCATCATCGATGCGCCGTCTAATGGTATCGCTGGACTCCAGTCTTCCCTCTTTCGAGGTAATGAGGCCCAAGACGATACGCAACGAAGGGCGGGTCGCAAATCGCAGCGGTTCGAAGCCTCCGGCGCGTTCCGTGTCATACTCTAAGAAAAAGCCATCAACGTCGACGCCACCAAATACACGCTCGGCAATGGGCTCATAGCCGCCTGACGCAATCCATGAGGACCGGAAGTTACCCCGGCAAATGTGCATTGTGATGGTCATATCGCGCGGCCGGTCTTGAAGAGCTTCATTTAGGGTCTTGGAATAAAGATCTTGTATCTGCTTCAAGTCCCATCCGCGGGTCTGGAGTTCGTCTCGCTGTTCGCTCGAACAAAAGTAGGCCCACGAGGTATCGTCAAGCTGAAGATATCGGCAACCGGCGTCATAAAACGCGGAAATCGCGTCTTTGTAGGCTATGGCAGTATCGTGAAAGAATTCTTCCAGATCAGGATACACAGCACTATTCATCTGGGCCCGAAAGTGCAACATGCTGGGACTGGGGATGGTGAATTTCGGCAGTAATCCGTTTGGCACGTGGTCCTTCAAATAGGTAAAGTGTGCCAACATGGGGTGACGATGGAACCGGACTTTATCCACGATGCGAATGCTATGAGCCTGAAGTTGATGTTGTCCTTGGAAGTGAATACCGTTATCGTTGGCCTCAAATGCTTCAACACCGGCGAGATGTTCTAAAAAGTCAAAGTGCCAATATCCACGACGAAATTCTCCATCGGTGACCGATTTGAGGCCCAACGCTGCTTGCTTTTCTATGATGCGAGCAATCTCCTCATTTTCGATGGCTTGAAGAACCGTGGGGTCGAGTGCCCCCAGTGCCAGTCGACGACGGGCTTCTTTGAGTCGGTCTGGGCGCAATAGACTGCCGACGTGATCTGCCCGAAACGGGCCTAATGGTGCTTGACTCATTGCAGTGTAACCTTCTTTCTTGCTTAAGTTCGACTCACTTATCGCATGAAGGTCTGGTGCAGAGGGGATTCGCTTTATCGAAGCGATTTATTTGTTGACATGAAATGAGCCCCTCTTATGGGGCCCCCTCAAGTCAAGTATCAGATGGTCCGAACCATCTGCCTCTCATCTTTCCCTTGCGGGAAGGAATTAGCACCATGCCAACTAACGGCCGGTTGCTGCAGCATCATAGGGCCATTCCCTCAGCTGCTCTTGATAAGGGCAAGTCTTGTAATCATTATGACATAACTTGTGGAAACGTCAATGCCATCGACACGGTTATTGATAAAGACATATCCCCCAGTCCGCTCGATTATGCGGAGCGGTCACGGGGCGACAAGAATCAACCATTAGCTACTAGCATTTAGGCAACAATGTTAGAATATAATATGAAATACGGAATATTATGATGACTTATTATTTGGGGGAGGAGCGTTTGGTTTCTTGTTCCCCGACTGACTAAGGTCTTGGTGGGCGGCGCCAAGGGGATGAAACCCTGCGTGAGATCGAGCAATCGCGCTATGGGGACTCAAGCCGCGAGGTACAGCAATATCGCTTGTTCGCTCCTGTTCGAATTGGTTTTGTTTAACCAGATAGTGATAGGTATCGATTCAACAAATAATGCCCAGCGACAGCCACAAAGTAAGGGGAGGGCCAGCATGAAAGCGATTGCCGAACGATTACGAGGGTCGATTGTACCCGTGGTCACGCCATTTACTGATGAAAACACGGTGGACTATGATGCCCTAGTCCGACAGATTAACTGGGTCATTTCTGAGGGAAGTCATGGAATCTCAGTGACGGGAACGACGGGGGAGCCGGCAGCACTGTCGATGAAAGAGCGAGAAGATATCTTTCGCGCTACCGTAAATACGGTGGCGGGGCGGGTTCCCGTGCTACTGGCTACGGGCAGTAGTAATTTGGAAGATACTTTGCGACTCACAGCCACGGCAGACATTTTAGGAGCAGATGCGGTATTGGTCATTGTTCCGTATTATAATCGGCCGTCTCAGGAAGGATTGTATCAGTTCTTCACCACGGTGGCCCGATCCACGGAACGTCCGCTAGTGATCTATAACATTCCCGGAAGAACGGCAACTAATATCGAGCCCGAGACCGTGAAACGCATTGTGACGCGGGCATCAAATGTCGTTGGCATTAAGGAATCAAATCGCGACTTTGAGCAGGTGACTCGGGTATTGCATCTGATGGGGTCCGATTTCTTGGTCTTTTCGGGAATTGAATCCCTGTGTTTCCCGATGCTGGCTCTAGGCGGAGCAGGGCACATTAGTGCGACGGCGAACATATTGCCGCGGGCGGTAGCGGATCTCTATGACTTGGCTGAGGCGGGAGAATGGCAGAAGGCCCGCGAATTGCACTACTACCTTTATCCCCTGAACGAGGCGCTGTTTTGGGAGACCAATCCAGGTCCATTGAAAGCAGCTCTAGGTCTCATGGGAAAGATGCGCCCGCCCTTACGGTTACCCCTGGCTCCGATTTCCGAAGCTCACTTCCACGCTAT
>NZ_JBYCKN010000055.1:0-4363 GCF_057473405.1 Sulfobacillus sp. TH-112 | reverse complement strand
TCAGGATTGATTTTGGCTGCGGTGATGATGCTGGTGCATATCGGGCAGGCCGACGTAGCCTCGCGGATCCATAATGCCTGGTTGCGTACGCTCGAAGGTGGTCTACATACGCCGGACATCTATCGTCCCAACGGTATCAGTCAAAAACGGGTCACGACAGAGGAGTTTGCGCTGGCGGTGCAACAGAGATTGGGCACGAGGCCCGAGCATTTATCACCGGTAAATTACTCAAACGTGGTGAAAACGTCGGTATCCGCAGCGACCACGACCAAGAAGTCCGTCAAGCAACTGGTGGGCATCGACGTGTTTTTGGATTGGACCAAGGGACAGTCAGAAGATTTAGCAAACGCCTTAAAGGCACTTTGCACTGACGCGTTATCGTTGCAGGCGATTACAAATCGCGGCATTAAGGTTTGGCCAAAGGGAATTTCGGAGGCCTTTTGTACCGACCATTGGCGCTGCCGATTTCAGGCAGACGGAAGTCACGCGGCGTTGAATTATCGCGACCTCATGACTCTACAGGCTGGTATTTCTGAGGCAGGATTCGATATCGTGAAAACGGAAAATCTCTATACATTTGATGGCATTGACGGCTTTTCAGCCATCGCCGGATAGCTTAGGGGCCGGATGGGCAGTATCAGTGCCATTAACGGTTTGGTGTTTGGCGGTTTAAGAAAGTATTGCTTTGTTGAGAGTGGTCGTATCGAAGTATATAATCGGGACCTATAGAGCGGTGTGGAGTCATAGTGAGCTAAGGAGGATGCCCATGTTTGGTCGTAGGAAGCGTGGTCGCATTAGGATGCAAGAACCAGTAGCCGGTGTGGTCATTCCCTTAGCTTCTCGTTCTCATCGCCAGAGTGCTGCCATACGAGGAAAGGGGCATTGGCCGTGGGAGGAAGAACCGGCGGCTGAACCCCGTAGAGATCGGCGCCGGGGATACCGACGTCGGCGTCACCAGCCCTGGCCGTAATGGCTGGGGGACTGCGATTTTCGTGCCCTCCGTAGTCCATCTACGGAGGCTTTTCGTTACCAGCGGATTCATCCCCGGAGTCGTTGCTATTATGGGTAGTGGGAATGTAGATGAGTTTTGGGGTTGACAACACCGCGATGCAATCGAGATGCATGAGATGGTCTGAGCCATCAACAACCCCGACGGGGTCTCTTTGACTGTAGTCCTTCCGGAAATTCTGCCATGACCGCTCCCTCATCGAACACCGTGAGACGATGGATTTCCCGTCAAAATGAAGCGTCATGGATTGCGTCTCGAGACGCTATGCGGTATTGGGCAAGCGTGCCCCTGGCTCGCGGAATTGTGGAAAATATGCCATAGTAGTGGCGTAAGGCCATTGACGCAAGGGGAGGGATTTGATGCAGAACCAAGAGAAGGTGCCGTTTATCATCTTAGGCGCTACAGGGGATTTGACGTTTCGATTGCTGATGCCAGCGATTTTCCGACTCTATCTGGCAGAGAAGTGGGATAGTCCGGTGATAGGATATGCCCCGGAAGAGTGGTCAGAGGATCAGTTCATCGATCACGTTCATGATGGATTAAAACAATTTGTTGACGAATATTCGGAGGATGCTTGGAAAGGTTTTTCGTCCGACTTATCCTATGTTTCCGGCCAACTTTCCCCAGATGACTTGCAAAAACTTAAAATCGGACCGGGTTCCGCGGTGTTTTATTTAGCACTGCCGCCGGCATTATTCGGGACCGCGGCCCAAGCGCTGGCCGGTGCCGGCTTGAATGCGTCCCAAGACGGTTTTCGGCGCTTAGTAGTGGAGAAACCGTTTGGACATGACTTGGCATCGGCCAAAGAGCTGAGGCAACAGCTCCATGGCGGATGGCAAGAGGACCAGATTTTTCGAATCGACCACTTCCTGGGTAAGGAAACCGCTCAAAATTTGCTCGTCTTTCGGCTTACCAACCGGTTTCTGGAATCCATTTGGAATGCAGAACATATTCGTTCGGTGCAAATTACCTATGCCGAGACACTAGGTCTTGAGGGACGTTGGCGATATTACGACAAGGCTGGAGCTTTGCGGGATATGATCCAAAATCACTTACTGCAACTCTTTACGCTGGTGGCGATGGATGCACCTGCGGTCTGGCAGGCCGAATCCTTGCACAATCAAAAAGTGGAAGTGTTGCGAGCAGTGCGAAATATAGCGCCCGAGGAGTTGGATGACAATGCGGTCCGGGGGCAATATGAAGCGGGTAAGATTCGAGGTGAGTCAGTTCCTGGATATCTTGAGGAACCACACATCGAGGCGTCGTCCACTACGGAAACATTTGCGGCGCTGAAACTGCACGTGGATAATTGGCGGTGGCATGGGGTACCTTTTTATCTTCGCAGCGGCAAACGGATGGCAGAGGACTACGCCGAGGTGGCGATCCAGCTAAAAGAGGTGCCGCGTGGCTTGTTTGGCGAAGGGCTGCGTAACTGGCTGATTTTTCGCATGAAGCCCGACGAACGTATCGACATGATGGTCTGGGCTAAAGAGCCTGGTCTGACACTGAAGACCCGTCGGAGGACGTTGTCGACGCTCTATCGCAAGGAAGATGAAATGGAATACTCGGCATACGAACAATTGCTGTTAGCGGTGCTTCAAGGGGATCGGACGTCATTTCCTCGGTACGATGAGGTTGAACAGGCGTGGCGGATCGTGGATCCGGTTTTGCAAGGGTGGAAGACAGGCCGTCCAGACACGTATCCCGCTGGAACGGATGGGCCTCAGTCGCAGTCGCGACTACTGGAGCATGGCGTGGATTGGCGTCAGCTAGACGAGGCAGTGAACGAAACGGTGGACTAGGATTGTGGCGGTTGTCTTCCCAAAGCCTCTTGGTGGGGATTGGGACTGAGTCGAGTGTGGGATTGCGATCCGCATCCGGTGACGGTCATGAGCATCATGGCTAGAACTATCAAGGTGACGATTCGCTTCATCGATAGACCTCCCTTATGAGGTATCATATCATGCCGCGGATGCCGAGTTTAAAGAGGAGGACAGCATGGGAGAGCAGTTGGGGTTTATTGGCCTCGGAATCATGGGACAGGCGATGGCGCGCAATCTTTGTGGCGATGAACCACTGATTGTGTATAATCGGTCCGCGCGGGGTCTGGAAAAGAGACCACTAACCGCAAGCGTAGCCGATACCCCAAGAGCAGTAGCCGAAGCGAGCCAAGTGGTATTTCTCATGCTAAGTAATGACGACGCTATACGGGCCGTAGTCGACGGAAATCACGGGGTATTCGCGGGACTGCGTCCTGGGACAGTGATTGTTGACCATTCTACCGTGTCTCCGAGGCTGACTCGGGCAGTGGCGCATCGCGCGGCGGAGATGGGAGCGAGTTGGCTTGATGCGCCAGTGACGGGCGGCGATATTGGAGCTCGTGAAGGGACTTTGACCATCATGGTTGGAGGCAGTATCGGAGACTTTGAGCGGGTAACGCCCTACTTGAAGCGTATGGGACAACGTGTCTCTCATGTGGGAGAGGTTGGTCAAGGACAATCGTTGAAACTGGTGGCCAACATGGTCTCGGCAATGAATCTGATGGCTGCGAGCGAAGGAATTCAATTGGGACTGCAGTTAGGGTTGCGGATGGATGATTTAGCTGAGGTTATGACTCACGGATCGGCGCAATCTTTTGAACTTGCCAAGGTACTCGATCGCTACCGCAATCAGAATTATGCGCCGGGATTTTCCGTGGAGAACCGAGACAAGGATCTGCGGTTGGCCATAGAGCTAGCTGAGGAGGTCCAGTTTGGCACTCCGCTAGGCCAGCGGGCGAAAGATCTTATGCATGGGCATTCCGAGACAGGATTTTCGCAGTATGATGAGTCTAGTTATATTCTTAGCTTGTCGAACAAGAAGGAGGAATGAGAGATGTGGTGGCGTAGACCGAGGGTCCCGTTTTGGATGGTGGTTCTGGCATTTCTAGGGGTGAAGTCTTTCATGCGAGGTGGCCGGACTCATCATAGTGCGGATTTTGAGAGTCGGCGTCAGCGATTTCGGGAGAAGATGGATGAAGCCTTCGACGTATGGCGTGAGCCCGACACTGCAACCAGTGACAGTGCGCCTAAGGACGAATGAGCCAGAGTCGCATCCGACGTAGTCTGGCGATTTTTCGATTGGCGCTTAGCTTTTGGAAAGATAGTCGCCGGATTGAACGCGCGCGCCTAAGACTTGGGCCCGAAGAGTTCAGCGCGCGCGAGGCGGCCATCTATCGTGAAGGTGGAGCGAGATTTCGCACCCAAGCACTGAGAATGGGCGGCCTGATTATTAAGGTCGGACAGTTTCTTAGTGCCCGCACCGATATTTTGCCGCTTAGTTTTACTCGCGAACTGACCATTTTGCAAGACCAGG
>NZ_JBYCKN010000054.1:0-7540 GCF_057473405.1 Sulfobacillus sp. TH-112 | reverse complement strand
GTGGGTCCACAGAGACCTACGATAGAACGGTGGGCGGATTTCAGGACGAGCCATAGCTGGGATGCCCTGAAAAAAGAGACGATCCGGCAAATATTACGAGCAGTTCAACATCGTGACCTTCCCGAAGCGATCGTGAAAATCCGCTATCTCACCCATATTCTAGAGACAGAGAATCTCCTTAAGTCCCATTCCGACACATTAAAAGCTCTACTCTATGCCACTACGACGCAGCATGACTCTTCATCGCCGTGATTAAGGCATTGGTCGACAGCCAATTGTTGCTACCATCGTGCGCCCAAACCACTTTTCCCTCGCCATTAATCAAAGCATACCAGGTAATATCTTGCACCCCAACTTGGTCCGCCACCGCACCAGTGGTGTCAATGGCGACCGGATAATTCAAGGGCGCCGTCTCTTTTAATGTATCCAAAAAGGAGGATGGCGAGGGCTCCGTGGGTGCCTCATCGATGACCGTGAGTGGTGGCAACCCCTCTCTCTTAGCATCCGCTTCATAGGTATTGAGGGCTTTCAACTGCTGAGGAACATTGGAGAGTTCAGAAAGCCAACTGGCCACAAACACCAAAAGACGCGGCTTCCCATCCACCAATTGAATCTTCCCGTGCTCTCCTTTCGCGGTGACCAGGGGCAGTTGTACTCCATTCAAGCTGTGTACCACGTCTTCTTGCACCAGAGCCTGATGCAACACGTCAGCCGAGGTTTTGGTCGGTTTAGGAAGCACGCGTGCAATCTCTTGCGCAAATACCTCGGACTGTTGACCAAGTCCGGCATAAGCCATTTGCGTCAAGTAGATCCGCTTTTCGATCCCTTTGGGACTAATAATATAAACTCCCGGAGTATGGTCGATGGCCCCATGGATGACCGCGACATAGATCCCATATTCCTTCCAGATTTTTGAGAGTTCGGTCTTTGACCCGGTGACAAAATTCCATTTGTGCACGACCCCATGCGCTAAAGAATAGGCATACACATCTGACACTGCGGTCGCAATGGGATTGGCATCCACCGCCATCAATGTAACTTCCGAGGCCGCCTTCGGCCCTAACATCTCCTGTGCCCTTACCATTTCTTCAGATGTTAAAGGACAAATGGTGGTACACTCGCTGTCTAAAAATGCTAGCACCACTACTTTCCCACGATACTGGGACAGCGACACCTTATTTCCGAATTGATTGGTCAACGTAAAATCCGGCGCTGGCCGATTCAGGGGGGTACCAGGGTCCACATTGGCCGCGGTATTCTGATAGGCTGCACTCTTCGAATCGACCACCGCAAGCGTGCTGCCATTCGAACCTCCAGCACTGGGAGTGGTGGTACCACAAGCGGCCGTCACTAATCCCACAGCCATGACTAACGGGAAAAACCACCTTGCCATACGCATGTGAACTTCCTCCATAGACTGCAAGTCATGTAATATCTTGCGACATCCTCACATTTTGCCAAGATCTCTGTCTCGAGTCAATCTGACGCCGTCACGCATACCACGATGACAGATCATAGAAGCGAAACGATGCCCCAAATGCAATCGCATAGGCTAAAAACATGACAATCCCCATCAGTAGGGCCCCCAGTTGCTGGTCCGCTAATGCGCCCATGCCGAAAATATGGGGGGCATGCAGATAGAATTGATAGAACGGTGACGACGTATCCGCAACGAAAATGGTGGGCGGCATCATAAGATCAATACCAAAGAATAGGTAGAGCATCTGCGCTTCAGGACTTAAGGCTGTTCCCCATGGCGGAATGATCAGATGTCGAAATCCCGCTCGCCCTTGCCGGGCGACAGAATCCGCGGGGCCCATGACGGGCCACCACAAGAAGAACGCCGCCAGCAACATAAAATAATTGGCCAAGGTAAAAACCGCGGAAGACCGCAGACTATAGTCTAGAACGGCTGGATATTGCCAAGCCCAATTCAATACATTGAAAATTAACAGTGCCGCGAGTGGATGTCCCCACAACTTAAATATCGGCCGAATCACGGGGCGATTAATGAATGCTCGAATCAGGTCTACGGGCAGGCTAGCCCATACTAAAGGAGGCACCAGCACACTCAAAATCGATAGTTGGATCATATGGTATAGGTATAGGTAGCGATCGGCCATTAAGGCGATGGGGCTCCCCATGGCCCCATAAAAAAAAAGCATCGCAAGCACCCAGTAAACGCCTTGTCGTATCGATACGGTCATTGCAGAAAGCCCCAGACGCTCCTTGAGCGGTCCTGTCAATTCGAAATAGATAATGGACAAGAGCACCGCTAATAGCATCACTTCGGGGTGCCACAAAACCAAAAAGCTATAATGCGTTCGGAGATATGTCATCCTGGCCTCCAATAACATGATTTGCCTTATTGTCATATGAATTGAAGGAAAAAGGCAAGCACCTGTGCAAAACTTCTAATGGCTTCCAACATAAGACTGCCCCGGAGATCCGGCACGTTGGGCCACCTTGACTAACGCGTCAAAATCCGCTCCGCGCTCTGCCCAAGCCCATCCCCATTCGATAGCCACGGTCACCATCTGACCTGAGCCAGGATCATGAAAGCGCAGTTGCTGGATTCGCGGTGTGACCCGTTCGCGCACCATCTGCTGACCGGAATAGGTCACAAAGGGGAAAACCAGCAAAAACTGTCCGTCCGGCCATTGCACCACGCGATCGGCATGACGGCACATGTGCACCAGTTCTTCTCCCAAACGATGGACCATTTGCTCGGCCAATCGCTCCCCATACAGAGATTGCACCTGAACATAGTCGCGCATAACAGCATATAGGAGTCCGACCGAGGCTTGGCTCAAATGTTGGACGCCATATTCCCATCCTTCGTAGGGGGTAAGAATTTTTGCGGGATGGCTGGTAGAAACCGGTGTCAGGCGTGATCGATAGACGATGAAAATCCCTAAAAGGAGACCCACGATCCATGTCGAAGGATAGAGAGTATGGTGCCCGCTCGCGTAGATCCCATCGTGCCACTCTAGAAACAACCACAGTAATCCCAGACCGAACCAAAGCCCGTAGCGGCGCATTACGCCCTGACGGATGCCCCTCACGATAATGAGAGTTAATAGCGCCAATACTCCCCCGCCGTAGAACACTAGGCACGCTGCAACAAATGTCGCAGGTAAGTGGTGAAAGGAGATAAAATATCCATCAGGAGAGGCAGAAAGCACTGGCAGCCACGGACTAAGCCAGACCAGAATCAGAGCCCCCAACGCTCCTCCCCACAATACGACAAACCATGACGGAATCTTTAGCGACACCACCGATAGACATACCTCAATCGCGGCAAGTTCGGCCATCAACGCTAAGGGGAAGAAGAAGCGAACCCAAAGCGCCGCGTCATGGGCGTTAGTTTGCGAAAGCCAGCCGGCATACACACCCCAAAAGAGCGCACCAACAACAAAAAACCTTACCACAGGGCGCAATAAGTCGTAGCGAACCATGTCTCGATGACATAGCAAAAATGCGGCACAAATCACGTATCCAACGGAAAGCACTGCCTCAGGTATAGCGCCATACGAAAGAACCAGGGAGTGGATCATGGTAACTCTCATTTCTCGGTTAATTATGGCTTTTTTCGACAATCTTACAGATATTCCTGCTTTTGGATCTGAAAATCGAAGAATTTGTCGGGGACAGCCTGTTGGAACTCTCCATGCGCACTTTCTGATGAGGGTAAGCCTGCCACTTTCTGACGTTTACCCACATCGTCTCATCATCCACACCCCAGCGTGTCAAACACGGGACTTTTGTCCACGATGCCCGAATTCACGCTTATAATTAACCTACCACGCCATACTCATATGCGGCGATAAAGGAGACAGTAACTATGTACCCGAGCAATAAATTCCCATCCCCTCCATGGGGGATCGTGTACGACTTTCTGCAACAATCGTCGCAATGTACAGTCATTGCCGTCGATCCCGAGGGTTATCCCCAACCCACTATCATTCCTTTTCGGTTGATTGGGAGTTCCGAGATTATCGGCGGGACCGTGGAAGTTCATCTCGTGAAAGGTGATGCCACGCTGGCGGCGCTAGCGCATCAAGGACGGGCCACCATATTTGTTGATCAACCCTTGTCGCTCGTCCCACACACCGTGTTTGACGCTCGCGATACCAATCGCACTATGCTACTTTTTCGTGCAGTCCGGCTAAGTGGTACCGTAAACATCTCCTCGGACCCTACGGACATCGCGACCGGGTTAGACCACCTCGCTCAACATCTTTTCCCGAATGAAGAAAGGGCTCCCGTCACAATCGAGCACTATGGCGAAAGGATTAGTCGTTTGGCTCATGTCACTCTCTCGGTAGAGACGGTAGACAGCAAATGGAAGCTCGGTCAAGATCAGCCTGAAACCGTAAGACAACGCCTGTTGCACTTTCTCACGGAACGCAATCACCCGTTGGATCAGATCACCGTACCTATTCTTGAAGACTATTGGGCTCGGTCATCCTGATTAATCGACAAATTTTGCGCAACAAGACCGCTATCATCTTGTTAGCGTTTGAGTTTGGGGTGTCCAGTCGACAATTTTTTCAACGAAACGTCAGAAATAGAAAAAATAGGCAGGAATAGTCCGCGGGATCCCGAAGTTGTAACCTAACTATTCATGAAAAAGGATGGTGATTTGCGTGAATCAATCGCCCACAGTAGCTCCCTATGGGACCTGGAGATCGCCTATCACCGCCTCCATGCTGACAGATAAAACGGTTTCTTTCGAGGAAGTCGCATGGAGCGGGGAAAACATCGTCTGGATTGAAAGTCATCCAGAGGATAGTGGTCGACATGTAATTATGCAACAGAACGTAGATGGTACAACCTCAGAAATTTCTCCGGCTCCATTCAATGCGCGCACTCGGGTGCATGAGTATGGTGGTGGGAGTATAGCGGCAGATGGCGAGGAAATATTCTTTAGCCACTTCGGCGACCATCGCCTCTATCGCATCTCTCACGATCATCCAGCCCCTCAAGCGGTGTCAGCACAAGATGCTGTGCGGTTTGCGGATTTAACCATTGATCGCACGCGTGGGCAGCTAATCGCGGTCCGGGAGGATCACCGCGATCCCGACCGTGTCATTAATACCATCGTGAAAATCCCGCTTAACGACCCCACTACGATTGGCCAGGTCATTGTGGCGGGAAACGATTTCTACATGTTCCCTCGTATCAGTCCGGACGGTCAGTGGTTGGCTTGGATTGAGTGGAGTCACCCCAATATGCCGTGGGATGGAACCACCCTCTATCGTGCACCGATTGGCCTCGACGGCCTTTTGGGACAAAAAGTGTTGGTGGCTGGGGGCGATGAAGAAGCCATATTTCAACCGCAATGGTCTCCGGATAACGTATTGTATTTTGTCTCAGATAGAACCGGTTGGTGGAATCTCTACCGACATCGTGAGGACAGGGTCACTCCAATTACTGCCATGCATGCCGAATTTGGGGTCCCGGCTTGGGTATTTGGACTTTCTACCTATGGCTTTACCCGCTCGAACCAAATCCTTTGCACGTACTCGCAAAACGGGTACTCTCATCTTGCCTTGATCGACGTCGATACATCGGAAATGCAGCATCTATCCTGCCCATACTCCATGATATCCCATCTTCAGGTCCGCGGTTCTCGCGCCGTGATGATTGCGGCCAAGGAGTATGAGGGGTCGTGCGTGGTTCGATTGGACAGCGAATCCGAACAATTCGATATTGTCAAAAAAAATGTTGAGGTGGTCTTGTCCGAGGGAGACATTTCACGTCCTCAAGCTGTGAGCTATCCCACCGATAATGGTTTGACGGCGCATGCCTTCTATTATCCACCCCAAAATGCCAATTACCTAGCTCCCGAAGGGGAACGCCCTCCCCTTATTGTTTATACTCATGGTGGCCCTACGGGATTTAGCGCACCGGTGTTCCGGCTATCCCTTCAATATTGGACCACCCGGGGATTTGCAGTGGTCGACGTCAACTATGGGGGCAGTACTGGCTACGGTCGAGAATATCGCAATCGCTTGCGCAACGCTTGGGGAATCACGGACATCAAGGATGTCGTGAATGCGGCTCTATATCTTAGCCGCCACGGCCAAGCCGACGAGAACCGTCTACTGATACGCGGCGGTAGCGCCGGGGGATATACCACCATAGCAGCACTCACCTTTACCAAGGCCTTTCGTGGTGGAGCGAGTTATTATGGCGTTAGCGACTTATCGGCTTTAGCTCGCGAAACCCACAAATTCGAATCACGCTATCTCGATCGCTTAGTCGGACCCTTTCCGGCTTCGGAAGCAATATATAAAGAGCGTTCCCCCATATTTCACGTCTCGCAAATTCAGTCGCCCATCATTTTCTTTCAAGGGCTAGACGACCATGTGGTACCGCCGAATCAGTCAGAACTAATGGTGAACTCGTTGCAAGCGCGAAAGATACCGGTCGCCTATTTGACTTTTCCCGGAGAAGGACACGGCTTTGTTCAAGCGGAAACACTTATCCGCGCTCAGGAGGCCGAACTATACTTCTACCATAAAATTCTCGGCATTCCCGTCTCGGAACCTCTCACCCCGGTTGAAATTGAAAACCTTTCCTCCCTTGGAGACAGCGCTGATCGATGATGCTGCTTACGATAGAGATTTCAAGGAGGATTTAAATGGAACCCTTGTCGACCCAGATTTTCGATGACCGCCGGCACCTTTTTGTTGGTCGTCGCAACGAGTGTGAGTGGGTAGATCAATGGTGCCGATCTTCTTCACCACCGACTCAAGTGGTGTCGATAACTGGCACGGGCGGGATCGGCAAATCCACTCTCCTTACCCATCTACTGCAGTTAAGCCAAATGAGTGGTGCGGTGGTAGCATGGATGGATGGTCGTACTTGTTATCGAACCCCAAAGGGATTTCTCGAATCGTTGCCCATTTCTTTTATCGATTGGCGCCACATCCCAGAACCGCGTCCTAAGCTCGTTCTGGCGATTGATAATTACGAAGAAATTCAATCACTCTCCTCGTGGCTGCGAGAAATTTTCCTGATGGAATTGCCAGCCACAGGTATCCTTCTGCTCACCGCCTCGCGCCTTCCACTCATGAACCAGTGGATGCTCGATCCGGGATGGCATCGTCGCGTGCATCACTGGCCTTTAGGTCTATTTAATGCCGATGAAGTAGAATCCTTCCTCATAAGGCGCAACTGGCCCGAAGACGAAATTGCCCGTGCGCGGACACTGGCTCTGGGACACCCACTGTCGTTGGCGGTTGTCGCTGAGTCTCGACGACGCGGCAACATCTTTGATGATCCACAGCAACTACCCCGGGTGGTCCGCGAAACCTTGTCAGCACGTCTTTTTCGAGAAGTGACCGACACTGAATTACACCCTCTCATTGATGCTCTCTCAGTGATGGCTGAGGCCAACCACGATCAATTACAACGAGTGGTGGGTAAGGCGGTAACGACTCAGCAATTTTTGCAGTTAAAGCAACTATCCTTTGTCAAATACAAGACGAGCGGCGTGTGCTTGCATGACATCGCCACTCAATACCTCTAC
>NZ_JBYCKN010000053.1:0-3436 GCF_057473405.1 Sulfobacillus sp. TH-112 | reverse complement strand
GAACACGGTCGTCCCCCTCGCGTACGCTGAGACTACTGGTCCCGCAGGGGACTGGGATCATCAGGCCGTGCCGACCCATTTTTTTATCCCGCTCCGTTGGGCGGGGTTTTTTGTATTACAATGACCTCAAGTGTCCACTTTGAAAGGATGTGATCGGGTGGAAGTCGTAAAAATTACGCCTCGCGGATACTGTTATGGGGTGGTCGATGCAATGACCATGGCGAAGCGGGTAGCAAAAGATCCTGCCGTTCCCCGGCCAATTTATGTTCTGGGACAAATTGTTCACAATCGCCATGCCGTGGAAGATCTGGAGCGTTTAGGTATTCAGACCTTAGACGGTGGAGAGCGCATTGAACTGCTTGACCAGGTTCCCGAAGGCGCCTCAGTCATTTTCACGGCTCACGGAATTGCACCGGAAGTGAAGGAACGCGCTCGAGAACGCGGTCTCACCTACTTTGACGCGACATGCCCGGACGTGACTCGCACTCATACCCTCATTCAAGAAAAGATCCATGAGGGGTACTCCATCATTTATATTGGCACTAAAGGCCATCCTGAACCCGAAGGAGCGATGGGAGAGGCCCCGCGGGGTCGGGTAGAATTGGTGACCACGGCGGATGACGTGAATCATTTAACATTTGACGCGCATGTGCCGCTAGCGATTGTTACCCAGACAACCTTGAGTCAGTGGGATACCGAAGACGTTATTACTGCTGTGCGCCACCGATATCCCCAAGCAGAGGTTCATAATGAGATTTGCCTAGCCACCCAATTGCGTCAGGAAGCTGCCGTGGCAACGGCGCGTGATGTAGATATGGTGGTGGTGGTAGGGGATCGGCGCAGCAATAATTCGAACCGCTTGGTAGAGGTGGTCGAAAAGGTGGCTAAAAAGCCAGCTGTTCGGGTAGAAACGGTAGAGGATTTAAATCCGCAATGGTTTCATGATGTGGAGACAGTCGCCGTTACCGCGGGCTCGTCGACTCCAAGTCAAGTGACTCGTGCGGTAATCCAGTGGCTTGAACTGTATGAGGAGCCTACGCCAGTGCCGTGAGCCGCACATAAAGATGGGTTGCCAGAAGAATACCTAGGATGACCAAAAAAGCTCCCGAAATTCGCTCGATCCACGGTAAATATCGGTTTAAACCGCGGGCCCAGCTGGTTGCACGACTGAGAAAAACTGCTAAGATAAAGAACGGCAACGCTAGGCCTAAGGCATAGGTCGCAAGCAAGACACCGCCAAGATATAGGCTTTGAGATCGGGCCGCCAAAATTAAAATGCTGCTCCAAATTGGTCCGACACAGGGGGTCCACCCTGCCGCGAACACGATTCCCATGATAAATGGAGACCATATTCCCAAACGACCTTGACGGGGAAGCGTCAGGTGGGCATCGCGCTTTAATAACCCGAGGTGTATCGCTCCCATAAGTTCTAGACCAAAGATGACCATGACAACGCCGCCGAGTTCAGCGATGAGACTCTGATAGTGGCGTATAAACTGGCCGATGCTCGACGCTACCAGCCCCGAGAGAATTAAGATAAGAGAAAATCCGGCAATGAATATTAGCGCATTGACCATCACTCGGACGCGGACTGTTTGGCTTTGTACGACATCGGTCGTCAGTGAGGTTCCCGCCATGGCGGTGAGATATGAGGGCACCAACGGTACGACGCAGGGAGATAGGACGGATGCGAGACCCGCGCCAAAAGCGATACTGAATGTTGCCAGATCGGGCATCAACTCGAACCTCCTTCCGTTGTCGGGAGACAGTAAGCCCATATTATACCACAATTGTAGCAGGGCAGGAATTAGGATGAATTTGTCGAATACATCCAACAGTTGACGAATCAAGGGGGATTTTGCTGTGATCCGGCTCGAAGAAGTGACAAAGCGATATCCGAATGGCCATCATGGGTTAGTGAGTGTGTCGTTGACGGTACATCGCGGTGAATTTGTATTTCTTGTCGGACCGTCAGGGGCGGGAAAATCCACGTTGATACGGTTACTATACGGTGAAGAGAAAGCTTCCAGTGGTGATGTGGTGGTGGATCATTTTCGTCTGGGAATGCTAAAAATGCGCCAGTTGCCTCGGCTGAGACGTCAATTAGGCATTGTATTTCAAGATGTGAAGCTTTTGCCCACCAGAACGGTATCGCAGAATGTAGCGTTTGCGATGGAAGTGGTCGGCGCCTCGAGGAAAGATATTACCAAGCGGGTTCCGCAGGTTTTAGAATTGGTCGGGCTATCGCGCCGGAGAGATAACTATCCCAACCAGTTATCCGGAGGCGAACAGCAACGAGTGGGGATTGCACGGGCACTTGTCAACCATCCTTCGTATGTGCTGGCCGACGAACCGACAGGCAACTTAGATCCCGAGACGGCCGCGGACATTATGAAGGTGTTTCAAGAGATTAACCGTCGTGGGGCGACCGTTGTTATGGCTACGCATGCGAAAGAACTGGTCAATCAGTTACATAAGCGTGTAGTGGCGATAGAGGCGGGCAAGATTGTGCGAGACGAGGCGAGAGGTGCATACGGGTATGAGTCTTAACAGTATTGGATACCTATTTCGGGAAGCGGGACGGAGTCTTTGGCGCAATTCCTGGATGGCTATCGCATCCATCTCCACAGTGACCATTTCGTTATTTGTGCTGGCTGTCTTTGTGGTGGTGTCTGTGAACGTGAACCACGTGACGACGATTTTGGAAAACCAGGTGGAGCTTCGTGTCTTTATAAAGCCAAAGGTTGATCGAGCGGATGAATTAGCCTTAATGCGCCAGGCACAGCGTTGGCCGGACATTCGCAAGATTGATTTTTTCACCAAAGCGCAGGCTGCGCAGAGCCTGAAAGACGAATTTCCGGATCAGCAGGATTTGTTCAGTGTCATTCAAAAATCGAATCCACTCTTTGACGGCTTTGATGTCTATACCCATAAAGCGCAACAAATTCCAGCAGTGGCCGCCCACTTTACGCATCAAAAAATTGTCCACAATGTGGTGTACCAGGGAACGGTCGTGAAGCGCCTGACCCGTTTGGGCGATATTCTCAAGTGGGCGGGATGGATTATCGAAGGGTTATTAGCGCTCGCCACTCTGCTGATTATTGTCAATACCATTCGATTAGCCGTATTTGCCCGTCGTCGAGAAATTCAGGTGATGCGGCTCGTGGGGGCGACAGATTGGTTCATTCGCTGGCCGTTTATTATGGAGGGCCTAGCGATTGGACTGATTGGCGCCGTGGCTGCGGATGTAGTAGTTGGATTAGGCTATCGCTGGGTGATTCAGAAGGCGGCAGTCGCGCTGCCTTTTTGGCCCATGGCGGGATGGCATGCGGTCATGTATCAGTCCACCCTCTTTACGGTGGCAGGGGGTCTGGCTGTGGGAGCCATTGCCAGTGTCGTCGCGCTGCGTCGCTTCTTGCGAGTTTAACCCTCTTTT
>NZ_JBYCKN010000052.1:0-8306 GCF_057473405.1 Sulfobacillus sp. TH-112 | reverse complement strand
TTATCTCGAACACAGGAGGAAAACCCATGACCGCGAATGCGAATCCGAGTGATATTTTAGTCAATCGGTATCTGGACGAGCTATCATTGGCTCTTAGGGATCTCCCCCCTTCTCAACGCGATCCCATTATCGAAGACGTGACCGCCCACATTGAAACGGCCCGCGCCCATCTCTCGGAGGACACAGAAGTAGCAATTCGCCAGGTGCTCCAGCAATTGGGGGATCCGGATAGTATCCGGGCGGAAGCCAGTCTCTCCCCCTTTTCTCATCGTCCAATCGACCGGTGGATTCCCTGGCTATTGCTACTTGGCGGATTTATCTTCGTTGTGGGATGGATTTTTTCCGTGGTGGTATTATGGCAGTCCCGCATATGGACGACGCAAGACAAGATTCTTGGAACGCTCATGTGGCCCGTGTTGCTGTGTGGCAGTGTCCTGTTTTTGGGGATTGCTACCATTGGCCCAACCATGACACTCTTTGTTCCCATTCTAGGATTGATCATCGTCATCGGCGGCCCAATTCTAGAAACCATGCGTTTACTCAAAGCGTATCAAAAAATAACGACCAGAAATCTCACACGCTGATCGAATAATCCGACAAGACAAGAGAGTCTCCTGAAACGAAGACTCTCTTGTGTCAATCTAGTAGATGCTCAATGTAACAGCCTTAAAAATCGTCCACGGTTGCCGTATAACTCGGCGCAGAGCCCGCGCCGTTAAATAGTGTTTTCCTCGTTTCTGTTCCACTGTATCCAACACCATCAACTTCATAGTGGTTGGAGAATGTTCTTTGAGCCCAGGCGTGATCGGTATTATTGTATACAGTATGAGAATCCCACTTTATAGTGATGTGACAAGTCGCTCGGCATAAGCGGGTATGCGGTACCATCGATGTCAATTTCCACAATATCGCCTGAGGTAGTATCAATCATATCGGTATATGAGTGGTCTGCCACATAGGCCGTACCCTAGACTGGGGTTCATAATACTTCCCTCCTCGCCGACACCTTCTGTTCTCAGGAGAATGTTGGGAAGCAGTAAAGCACTATGACACGGCGAGGACAAAGTGATGCCGATCAGCAATTCAACAGTCCACCATCTAGGCATAGTCCCTTATCCCGCTGATAAAGACGTTATGCACGTCCATTGTTATCATGCCTTTGAAGGTGGCGCGGCAATTCTGGTTATCCGAGATCTTTTCAATCATTCGTCGCGAGGGATGCCCGTGCGATATATTGGGCTCAACGGAGGCCAACGTGATGCCGTACATTTCTCGCCGCTTTTGTGCGCACGGCGCACCTCGCCGCCTTCTCAAGCCATTCTCTACCAGCGTCTTCTGAGGGGCTGTTAGCGAATGCAACTAATGACTCGGTTGGCCATCCCGCCGCGAGGCCCCACGGCAAAAGTCATGTAGCTATTAGTCGATAGTCAAGGGCCACAACCCCAGAAGATGTCCCATGCGGATCCAAATTAAAATGCTGGTTAGCGCGGGACCCTCGCCGTAATCAAGCAAAAGGTGCGGTATGTCTGAGGATAGAGGCGAAAAAGTGAGGGCCTGGTCAAAAGCTCATAATTGCCCTGCAATGTTGTGAACCACACCATGATGGCTCCTTTGGGGTGCTCTGGGGTGCTCTGGGGTGCTCTGGCATCTATCATCATACTCCTCCCCTGACTAACGTCATACGAGCAGAATGTTCACCATACAAACGTCAGTATGGGTTGGTTGTGGAGACCCGCAGTCGACGATGACACCCCTCGGCCTGGCGTTTACTTACGGAGTGCTGCGAGACGGCGCCTATCAGACCGTGCTCATGGCCGGGTCCATGCGTCTTTGCAAGCATCGACGAATTATTGCACAGGCATAGATGTCTTTCAGGCACGCGCAGCGCATCGGAGCCATCGCCACGGAGAAACATCCATTGGCCCAAGAAGACATGTGGTCGGTAGCGAAGGGGTATTTACGAGCCACCTCTCGATGCAGTACTGGATGACGTCCGCCATCACCGATTTTATCCTCCGCTAAAGTTTGATGCGTCGCGATGCCAGAGAACACGCAAATTCGGTATGGAAGGCAATCCCGTGATTATCGAGTGACCATGCTCGGTAACTCCGTCTTTCCGGCTCTCTCATCAAAAGAATCGCGGCTTTCTTAGCCATTGGGGTACCTTTGATAAACGGGCCTGACGTATCACATATCCGTGTGGCTTTTGCGGAATGCCTTGCTATGAAATCAACCGGATCTAGAGGAAATTAAATCTGTAAACCGTCGTGAGCCGCCCGGGGAAAGCGGGCGACTCTCTATAGGTGCTACATCACACAACGTTGCGATTGTCCCAGATAGACGAAAGCCTCTAGCCGATTTGCCAGCTAGTCTAATGGACCCCACTGGTGCCTTCATTGACCGGTCGAGATATGTCGCTCAACGCGTGCCCACTCTCAGATACAAAAATGTTCTTGCGAGCGAGATCGGCGATGGCAAGTATCCCGACGAGCTTTCCCTCTTCAGTGACCGGCAATCGGCGTACCTGATGTTGGGCCATCAGATTAGCTGCAGAGCGGGCATCGGTATTCGGTTCGACAGCCACAAGATTGGAGGACATGGCCTCCTTTATGGGAGTTGCCGCCCCTTTGCCTTGAGCGGTCACATCAATGGTAATGTCGCGGTCGGTAATAATGCCCACCAATTTTTCTCCCGACACCACGGGAACACCCCCACAATCAATTCTCTTCATAATCTCGGCAGCACGTTGTACGGTCTCCTGCGCCGTCACCGACTCGACCGGAGAGGTCATCAAATCTTTTACCTGCATTGCGTCAGCACTCCTTCCACATTCGGTTCTTGTGTCAATGTGCCTCATGCCCCAGGGTTTCATGCATGGTGAGTCCTATAGGGTTCCATGCTGTCCCACAGCCACTCGCGAAAGCCCTCCACATTCACATCTTGAGCGACTTTGATGGGCTTTCGGCGTTGATCGAGAGGACTTAAAACCACCGTTCCACGCAGTGGCCCCTCGCGCACTACCGCCAACGGCAACTCGGTCCACTCAAATAAGTCGGGTCGCACAACGGCCGCCACCGCAACGACGTCATCGATAGGAAATGCATCGATATCTCCTCCCTCCCCCCGCGCGCGCTGGCTATAGAAGCTAAGCATCTTCTGAAGCATATCTCCCACCACCCCATACTCGCGCAGTCGTTCGATATCTCTTACCGGAATGACCGCTTTGTGAGCGACATTGATTCCCAAAAGGAAGGCCCGCTCTGTCCAGTGAAAGGCAATGTCTGCGGCGTGCGGATCGACATACACATTAAATTCCTGCGCCTTATCCACCTGGGCTCCCGGTAACGCTCCGCCCATACAGGTCACGGACGCCCAGGCTTGGCCGAGCTCGGGAAATGCCAAGAGACTTGTGGCAAGGTTCGAAAAGGGGCCCGTCACGATGAGATGACTATTGCGTAAGCGGTTCTGATGTCGGTTCCACCAAGACCATACCCGTTCAGTGTGCGGCCCAACACGTGCAATTTCACCCTTCCAGTCCCCAGTTCCTCCGCGACCATGAAAGTCAGTGGCTGTAATCAGTGGCGATAACAGCGGCGAACCGGCTCCGGGAATAACAGGGATCTCAGGATCTCGGTGTAAAACTGTTGACAGAATTTTTTGTGCGTTACCATAGGTGTTTTCGAGAGGAACATTTCCAGCGACGGTAGATACGCCTATCACGGTACACTGTGTCAGCGCCACTATGAGTGCCCAGGCGTCGTCAATGCCTGGGTCCATATCGAGCCATACGTGTGGTCTTTCCTTTACCATGATGCGAACTCCCTCCGCGTGTAATCGTTCTCCCGGTTGATAGTTCCCCAAACAGGTTATACCTATGCCTTAGCAACACCATCAGGGGAGATGAGTCGTATCAGAAACCTACGTACTTTCGGAATTGCGAGCCTTGCTATTCTAACGGGATTTGTCGGGGGCATCATCTATAGGAAGCCAATTCTACATAGGGCGCATTCTCTTTATCCCGTGGCATGGCATCAATACGGCCACAATGCGCACCGTCATCCCGTGTTCCGAGCGGCTCTAAGTCGCCCGCAATCATGGACCTATCTTGTTGATAGGGGCGGAATTGCCTCTCCTGCATCTATTGCATCGGGCACCGTGTACGTCGGCACCAATGGAAACCAGGTAGCAGCCATTCGTGACGGACGAGAACTCTGGAAAGTTACGGTGCTTAATCAAGTTATGACTACCCCACTAATTGGGCATCATTTGGTCATTGTCGGCGTAGGCAACAAAGCGTTCTCTTCCCAACATGTAAGGGGTACGGGATGGAGCGGCATCGTCGCGCTAAAGCAATCGAGCGGAAAGACCGCATGGATGGTTAGGACTGTCGGAGAAGCGATGCCGACCCCAGTTCTCTATGGAAATCGGATATATGCTGCTACAGGAGCGGGGCATGTTGATGTCATTCGTTGGGCCTCCGGAACTTTGGTTAATCGCATCAGCCTCGCTGGTTCCTACGTCAGTATGTCAAGTCCCTTACTACACCGTCGTCATCTCTATGTGGGCGGCGCTTTACCTTATGCGCTCTATGGCATTGACCTGACATCGGAAAAAGTGCGCTTTCGCCATTCCGTACCAGCGCAAGGAGGACTTGATGACTGCTCTCCGGCCTGGGCAGATGGATATATTACCACACAATATACGAATTACCTCAATGCGACAGGAACGCGAATGAGTGCCACCATGATGGCGATCCAGCCTAACGGCCAGGTCGCGTGGCACACATTGCTTGGCCGTGGACGAACGGCCCTGGACGAAATGCAAGTGGGGCAACCCACCGTTGTGAAGAACACCATCTATGTAGGGAGTCCGGTCACTGACCGAATTTATGCCATAAGCGCCAGGACAGGAAGAATAAAATGGCACACCTTTGTCGGGGCCGCAGTACGTGGCAACCCGGCCATTGTCGCCGACCAACTCTTAGTCGGCGACAGCGCCGGACGCCTTGATACCCTATCGGCTAGAACAGGAAATTTACTTAAACAAGTGCAGCTAACGCAACCCACTAGCGTCACGTCGAAGAATACACCTACCCCCACGGGGTTTAGCGGTGCCGGACCCGTCATTCACGGTAGGACGCTCTACATCGTCTCTATGAATGGGGAAGTATTGGCCCGACCACTCCATGCTTTTCTCGATAAACCTCACTCATATGGTCCAATGGTCTAGCGGCACGACTTTATGACTTAATCGAAATTTTAACGGTTTTCTCGAGCTTCTTGGTCCACGCCTGATACGCATTGTCATCGTTAGTTTGGGCAACATCCGACTTAATTTCGCTCTGTACTGACGAAAACGACTCAACACTTTCCGGTTTGATCGCTTGTACCCAGACTACCTGATACCCTTTCGTGCCTTTGTAACTCGTAAACGCTCCCGCCTTCAAACCGGCCACCGCGTCATACATGTCCTCGCTAATCCCAGAGGTGTCTGATAGGGCCAAGTACCCCAAGCTACCGCCGGTCTTGCCTGTCGAGGCAATCGAGTACTTTTTGGCTAAACTGGCAAAATTGTCGCCGGCCTTCGCCTCTGTAAGAAGCTGCGCAGCCAATGACTTTGACTTCACCACAATGTCACTTAATTCATCCTGTTGTGGACTCTCAAAACTGGACTTATTAGCGGCATAATACGCTTCTTCCTGACTTACCGTGGGCGCCTTGACATCTTTGGTGACCTTAGTAAAGGCACTCGCGGATATCTCTTGATTCGTAATATATTCCATAAGACCTGCACTCGTCAGGTGATGAGACTTTAATAACGTGGACAGACCCGATGCGCCGCCGGTTTCCGCCTCAATCTCATTCTTGATCATACTGGACGCCGACGCTTTCGCCTTTTTCTCTGTTGTTAAGTGGTGCTTCAGCGCCCACTGGTTGACAGCGGTCTGAGCCACCAGCGCCTTAACTTCTAAGGTTTTTTCCGATTTTGTCGAGGGGAACGTCGTTTCTTGTAAAAACTCGGTGCCGTTGACAAAATTCGCCAGCTCGGCGCTTGTCACGTTGGTGCTTCCAACCGTGGCAACTGTGGAACTTGCAGCAGACGCTGACTGTGTTCCACAACCGGCGATAACCGCAACTAGACTTGTGGCGCCTAGCGCCATCACTAACGAACGTTTATTCACAGCGTATCCCGTCCTTTCTTTCCAGTCATCAACTATACACCATTTATGTTGCCAAGTTGTTAACAATAGCCCGCCAATGTCGTCCACAATTACCGAAATTTCGGCACTCTGGAATGCGTTGCGATAAATCCAAGAATCTACTACACTGACACCGATCATGTTGGCATTAATACTTCGAGCAACTCCAGAGAGGAACCGTAGCTAAAGTGCGCGTATTATGGGTATCCAAGGCCTCAGTGACGGCGTCGTATCGAAAAAAAATTGCCCTATTATCCGGTCTCGGCGTAGACGTTGGGGTGATCACTGGCAATGCCTGGGCCCCTTGGCAATTTGAAGATGATGCTATGGACCAAAACTACCCAATTTACCGACTCGCTCAACCGCTATCCGGCCGTAATCATTTTCATTGGTACAAAAAGCTCAGTAACGCCGTCGATGACTTTTCCCCCGATTTGATACATATTGATGAAGAGCACTATAGCATCGTGACTGCTCAAACCCTCCATCTTGCCCAATCGCGCCGCATCAAAACCATTTTTCAAAGTTGGCAAAATATCTATAAACGATATCCTCTACCGTTTTCTCAGATCGAACGTTACGTATTTAACCATAGCACGGCGGCCATAGCCGGCACAAGCGAGGTCGCCGCTGTCCTGCGTCGAAAAGGGTATCAAAAGGCGATTCATATTGTGCCTCTTGGGGTGGATACCGATCGGTACTATCCTGACCCGGATCCTGAGTATCGTCAGCAATGGAACCTTGGTGCAGCTAAAATTATTGGCTTTGTCGGTCGTCTCGTTCCGGAAAAGGGGATCCTCGATCTCTTAGAGGCCACCTTACCGCTATTGGAATCGCATCCTCAATGGACTCTTGCTATCGCAGGCTCCGGTCCCTTAAAGGAGGTCGTAGAGCAACGCGCCCACCCAGTGCACCATCAAGTCAAAATCATCCCTTGGCTCTCCAGCGAGGATATCGCCAAGTTTATGAACTGCCTCGATGTTCTGGTGGTACCGTCCCGAACTACTCCTCAGTGGAAGGAACAGTTTGGCCGCGTCCTTGTGGAGGCGATGGCCGTAAAGTGCCCGGTTATCGGTTATCAGAGCGGAGAAATTCCAAACGTAATCGGTCAATCCGGAAAGATAGTTCCTGAAGGTGATGTCACCGCATTACAACAGGTGATAGCCCGGTTGATGCAAAATCCCGATGAGCGTCGGCAGTTGGCCGAAGCCGCTTATCATCGCGTGCACGAACATTTCTCACAACGCCAAGTCGCTGAATTGCTCAAGGCTGTCTATGCATCAGTAGGTACATAGTGCATACACGTCTCTTGGTTAAACGATGAATGCCGTTGACAAGTCGTCAGACCCGATCCCCCCTAGAGCCAAAGTGATTTTTGGCAACCAATAAGAACCCTAGTTCATGTCACTGAAAGTCCCCCATGTGCCATCCCGCAACGCGCACCGAGACGTTTAAATGCTGGCGCGTCGCTCGGTCACTAGAGAGTCCCATCAATCATGAGGTGCGTACCGCCTCGATAAAGCGAGACTCCGCGGTCGGGGTCCACCAGGCGCCACCATACGCGTCCGGAAATTGCAGATATAATGCCATCACCCATATTCTACGCATTTTCACTAAGACCTCTACGGCATCTAAGTCCTCGGCACTCAGTGGACGAACCGACTGATATCCGTTAAGAAACGACGGCCATACTTGACTAAGTATATTCGGGTACTGGGTTTGAACCACCCATGCAAAGACTGCAAGATCATAGGCCCGATAGCCCCAGCCACAAAAATCGAAGTCAAATGCGGTGACCTGGTGGTGTTGAGAGTCCATGTGCACATTCCAATCGTGAAAGTCGCCGTGTAAGAATCCCCATTCCAATCTTGGCCATCGAACCTTGTCAGAGAACTCGCGGATAACATCTTCAAGAATGCGTTGAGACTCCTGAAAATGAAGATGCAGAAGTAAGTGCTGGTAGGGCTGAACCAACAGCGTATCGAAGTTGAGATCGAGGTGATGACCCATGGGGTCAAAGCTCTCCGTAGCCTTATGTAGTCGGGCCAAGTACACGCCCAATTGCGCACTACTCTCAGGACCGAGCACAGGAACCTCACCGGGAGCC
>NZ_JBYCKN010000051.1:0-11259 GCF_057473405.1 Sulfobacillus sp. TH-112 | reverse complement strand
TGCGCCGTGAGCGGTCGTGGAAACCACGGAAAGCCATGCAATATTACGAAAATCGTCGAGAGAGATCGCTCGTGTTCACTTAACGGGGGTTAGATCGTATTGTCTAGCCCCCTCTACGGACACTATAAGAGGCATGGCAACGATTCGTAAATATTCCGCCATAATCCAGGTTTTGGTAAATTTCACGCGCCGAGGGCTGCCCAAAGGGCTAGTCACCTCGATCAGGAGGCGTCAGGACATCCCTCGAATGGCCTTCCGATTGGGCGTCGTCTCTCATTGTGTGCCACCAAAGCCTCGGAGTCATTATGGAAAGACCTTCGTGAGAGCCAGGAAATACCAATATATGGCTAGTGATAGTGCTAGAAACGAATCGTTGCCATGCCCCACCTTTATCGGCATATGCATCGCATTCGTGGCGCCATCGAACCCGATCCGCGTCACCCCCAGGTCCTCCTGACCCGGCGGGATGTCGGCTATGTCTTGGTATTACCCTCGGGCGTGGACACGCAGCGATCTTCCTCTCATTGATCAGATTGTCTATCCTATTCAGATAACAGCACACAATGACAGATAAGGTGCAGATAAGGTGCAGGTTATTGTCCGATAAGTGTCAGATTCGGGGTATACGCTAAAAATAGATTCACGAAAGGAGGATTTTACATGTCTATTTTATCGAAAAAGCCTCAAGGAAAGGCCCAAATACGCAGTTCCACTGCTACGACAGTTTATGCCGGGATGGATCGGAGCGCTTATCCTGGCCAGACGGAGATGCAGGATTTGTTTTCCAACACTAATATGTGGTTTACGGGATTCTATCTTGGAGGTACCGATACGATTGCTGGACCTTGTTGTCATTCATCCAGTTCATGGATGCCGCCCAGCGATCCTAGTAGCGTAAGGTCCGCTCTAAAATCTCAAGGATGGGGATTTTTACCGATTTATGTCGGGCAACAAGATGATGATAGCGAGTGTCCCTCTTGTAGCAATTTAACGTCAGCGCAAGGAACAGCAGATGGGCAAAACGCAGCAGCTCTTATGCAAGCGGCAGGATTTCCTACGTTGGCAGTAGTATTTCTAGACATTGAGTTAGGAGGATTACTGCCATCAGGTTTTGTCGATTATGTAAGTGCATGGGTAGCTGAAGTGAATAACAACACTGGGTATTGGGCTGGGGTTTATTGTTCTTATGATCAAACTGCTCAGCAAATATCCAATGCTGTAGGGGCAAGTAATGTGACCATATGGACGTTTGATCTTTCGATCCAAGGTTGTGTAACAAATACGCCATTTCCTACGCCTGCGCCCGATGTTGCGTATTCTGCAGCTAAAAGCCTTCAATACGCTCAGGGATGTAACATTTCTAATGGAGTGGTCACCATTAATAATGTTGACTTAGACAGTTCATACTCTACCGATCCTTCATCGAATCCAACTCAAGCGTAATGGAAATTTTGAAGGGGGTTATCTTATAGCCATCATGGAGCGTTAAATGCCATGATGGCTATAATTTCTTAAAAATAATGTGCCACTGTTGACCGCTGTCTTTCGTTACGAGCAACCATTCGCGGTTAAAGTGTGGTGTGGCGACAAACACCGTCCCGACACGGGTTGAGACAAATTGGATCGTTTGAATCCGAGCCGATGGGGGTAGGGTTATCCCTTTGGGATTCACCGTTTGACTTACCCAATGGTGCCCAGCGTCCGTGGTATGGAGCAACCCATGCGATCCGGCGGCCCATCCGGTCGTGAGCGACACAAAATCCGGGTGGACAAAGTGGTCCTCGTTATTGAGCATTACTGGCAACACGGGCTGCAGATTGGCTGTCCATGTGGTGCCAGCCGTGTCCGATCTCCAGAACGTCATTCCTTTAATGGTACCGGTCCGAGACGTAAGAATACTCGGTAGTAACACTTGCGATTCGTGTTGAATTAGGGGCATCAACAGATTATTTTGATCTGGACGAATCCACGACACTTCCGATTGCCATTGGGTTCCCGCGTCGTTCGTCCGATACAGAGCGGCGGGAGTGGTCGATGTCGCGGAGGCCACTAACCACCCCTGCGCCACACTCGTAAACTGCACAGTGGCACGACCCAATGGCGGAGTCGCATTCGTGGTCGTATTTCTGACGGTAACAGTCCACGATTCTCCTCCATTGACGGTATTTAGGAGAGCTCCATTGGCGGAATTCATTCCTTGAATCGGGGCGAGCAACAACCACCCGTGTTGCGGTGTCAGAAACGTAATCTGCGTGGGTACCGGCGATCCCCCAAAGTGGCCAAACGGGGAGGCAATCGTACGTCGAGTCCAAGAGCGGCCACTATTGAAGGTCTGTTGTTGGACAATGTTACCATTGCGTTGGCTATAGACCATTATGGCTTCTGTGGCATCCACAAAAGCCCATTGTGCCGGCATCAACCGCTGAGAGGGTAGCGGAAGCGCCCGCACCCGGGTCCAACGTCGGCCTCCGTCTTGGGTGTGATAAACGTCCGTAGCGCTTAAAGCCCACCCATCTTCAGCCGACATCATGTGAATGCGCTGCAAGCGTGGGGGCAATACTGTCAATCCTGTTTGAGACCGTGCAGAATGGCCGCTAGCTCCGCTCAGACCACATCCTGTCAGGGATAAAGCCCCGAGTAATCCTCCCAAAATTAATATGCAATGATGCTTCATGTTCCACCCCCCAAGATCTATTCCGTGCAACGGTGATTCCCTGAGGATAACGTCATCAGAGTCTCCCAAGTTACCCCGCGGATTCAGGATCGGTGCCACGGGCGCTACCTCTTTAATGGTACGTGTTGAGAGCATATTTTGCGAGAAAAACTCTCTGAATCCGCATCATCAAGCTTTCCCGTCCCACATTAAAACCTTTATGGAGCAACGGTTTCGAGTTTATTCCAGTTTTTGGTACGGTTGCTACACAAACCCCGTAATCCTCCGACCATTAACAGTTTCTGATGTCACATAAAAAACCCCTCTTCCAAGCTCCAAGACCGAACATCTCTGAGTCATACCTTAAAATAACGCTATCATGACCCTTCCGGTTACTCTCGAATCATCATCGAGCGTGGTGTTTCGGGAGAGGCGGTGACCTCGGGGCTGTCCCAAAAGGGGCAGGCTTTTTTCGGACGGCATCGGCGGGGTCAGGATGGGGAGGAAAAAATGGCCCGCCAGGTTATCCTTGAAGGGCGGTCTGCTTCAGGAGGTTATGGGCGATACTGAGGAGTCCCCATTCGGTTTTCACTTTGTCCAACCCGCGTAACAAGAACCGCCGGAATCGGCGGTCTTCTTTAATCTGTCCGAATACGCTTTCCACCTCAATCCCACGGCGTTTCATTAATGCCGCCCCCGATTCACTGGCCAATTGGTCGCGGACTTGCTGTTTGTAACGGAGGAGTGTGGGGCTGACACTGATGGACCGATACGTCGCCTTGGTACATTGGTCACGCAGGGCGCATGTGGGACAGTCGTGGGCTTGATATTCGCGGTAGTTGCACCACGTATCCACTCTCGGTGGTTTCTTCTTTTGTGCGAACAAAGGCGAGACGTTTCTCCGCGGGGCACACCCACGCATCGGTAGTCTCGTCATAGGTCCAATTGTCGACGCGTTGAATCTGGGCTTTCCATTTCTTGGTTCTCTCGAGACGGTAGGTATTGACTTTAACCACCGCCGTGCGGCGGTGCTTGTCGAGATACGCATAATTTTCCTCGCTGCCGTAGCCGGCATCCGCCACGATGGTCTGAGGTAACCGACCCAGTTGCTGCTGAAGGTGGTCCAAGTGGGGAATGAGGCAGCGCATATCGCCCGGGCGTTGATGCACACTAAACCCGATGATGAATTGATTCTCTGTTCCAATTTGCACGTTGTAGGCCGGTTTGAGCTGTCCTTTGTTGAGATGGTCATCTTTCATGCGCATAAAGGTGGCATCGGGATCGGTCTTGCTGAAGCTGTTTCGATCCCCGAGGATCTCCTGTTGTTTCTCATATTTCTCAAGACGGGGGAGGCTCTCGTGACGGAGCTTCTTCAGGAGGCGGTGCGCCTGCTTCCGCTGGTCGGGGGACAATGACAGAATGGGCGTGGCAACCTTCGCGGTGACGTCCTGATTCGTTGTGCGCGCCTCAGTGACGTGATCCGCAGCCGAGTCGGCCGGCCGCTTCGGGGGCGCCGATTTGGTCGCGGTGGTGGTCTCCGTGGGCGCTGGGAGCCCCGGCTCATCCTCGGCCGGTTGCGGCCGCAACCGGTCTTCCCACTGGGCGAGTTGGGCGGCCAAGGCCTCCGCGGTGATCGGTTGGGGATCGACTTCGGGCAAATCCCGGTCGCCGTATTCCGCATTCTCCGCTTGCACGATGGCCTCAATCTGTCGCACGAGCTCCCGAATGGCGATCTCCAATGTCCCCCGGTACCCTTCGATGCTTTTCTTCCATACATAGGTATACCGGTTGGCATTCGCCTCCATCTTGGTGCCATCCAGGAAATAGGCGTCCAACGTCACATAGCCTTGCTCAATCAGCAAGGTGAGGATCCCCGTAAACACGTCGTCCACGATGGTCTTCATCCGCTCGCCCCGAAACCGGTTGATCGTCCGAAAATCCGGGGCTTGGCGGCCCGTTAACCAGAGGAAGGGAAGCTGCTCGCGCACAGCTTTCGCAATTTGGCGAGACGAGTACAGGCGTTGCGTATACGCATAGACTAAAATCTTGGCCATGAGCTTGGGGTGATAGGGCGGTCGCCCGCCGCCGGGATAGACGTCTTCAAACACCGCGTCACTGAGTTGATCCACCGCGTCGTTGACGACGCGGACGACGTGATGAGAAGCAATCATATCCGAAAAGTCCATGGGCAAAAATAATTGGTCTTGCCGGTAGGGTCGAAACTGGCGAAACCCTCGTGGACGATCGGTCGATACCTCTTGGGGCTGCGGCAATCCTGCCATCACTAATTGCTCTGCTTGGTCCGCCATTCCAAAAACCGCCTTTCGGAAAAATCTTCTCTTACGAAGATCGTACCAAAAAAGGCGGATTTTGTTGATCCTGTAACATTTTTCGTAGGTGCTTTACCTCGTTAACCTAATGCCTTTTGGGACAGCCCCGTCCCTTTTGCGTCAATTTTAAGTACATCTTGATGAAAAAGGCTTTTTATCGTCGCCACGGCCACCACGATGGAGATTTTTTAGAGAGGTGCGCTTCTAGTTGAGTGGTCTGTTCTTGCAACCGCGTGATTTCAGCCAGCAGATCATGATGCATGGCCGGGGCATGGCAACGATTCGTAAATATTCCGCCATGATCCAGGTTTTGGTAAATTTCACGCGCCGAGGGCTGCTCAAAGGGCTAGTCACCTCGATCAGGAGGCGTCAGGACATCCCTCGAATGGCCTTCCGATTGGGCGTCGTCTCTCATTGATTGCCACCAAAGCCTCGGAGTCATTATGGAAAGACCTTCGTGAGCCGCCATCCACATCCGATCGAGCGTGTCCTCGGAGAAGCCAAGTGCCCCCTGATGCCCACTAGTTATTGGGGATTCACCACGCGACCGTTTCAAAAGGATCTTGGGGTGAGTGAGCTCTTCATGAGCCCACAATTAACGGAACTCGCGGCTCGCCTGCAGGTGATGGTCGATCAACGGCTCTTCGGAGTCGTGACCGGCGACATCGGCGCCGGCAAATCCAGCGCGACGCGCTATCTCGCGGCCCAATTGGATCCCCAGCGCCATCCGCTTTGCTATCTCGCCGACTCCCATCTGACACCCTACGATTTCTATCAGACGGTCTTGGACGCCTGGGGCGTCGTCGCGCCGTTTCATCGACCCCAGGCCCGGCGCCAGTTTGTGACGCTGATGACGGGCCTGTATCACCACCAGCATCAAGCGCCCGTCCTCATCATCGATGAAGCCCAGGGACTCCCGAGTGCGATGGTTCAGGAACTTCGCTATGTCCTCAACACCGGCATGGATGCGCTCACGCCGTTTACCTGTATTCTGGTGGGTCAACCGGATCTGTGGGCCACACTGCGCCTCAAGATTTTCGAGGCGATTCATCAGCGAATCGGGTTACGGTTTCACCTAACCGGGCTCACCGAAGCGGATACCGCGTCCTACGTCGCCCATCAATGCCGTCAAGCGGGGGTCGAGCGGGTGCTGTTTACCCCCTCGGCGCTCACCGTATTAGCGGTCCATTCGCGCGGCTTGCCGCGCGTGATTAACCAGTTGGCCACGGTCGCCTTGTGTGTGTGGGACGCGGAAAGTCAGCACGCCGACATGTAGACGAGCCTCATGTCCAACACGCGGTGCGAGAATGGCGGGATGACGCATGAGCCCCTATGGCGACTTTATCGTGCAGCGCTCGTCACATCAGCCCTGGGTCACCGTGTGGGATCCGCAAGGATTCCAGGATGTCGGCTGTCATACATTTCTCACCTTCTGGGCCTAGCAGGATGTTCCGCCCCGACGCTTGCGCCGCTGGGCCCGCCAATTGGCCCACGTATGGACGTGGCTGCGGATTATGGGCTATGACTGGACAGACACCACCCCGGACGTTTGGCAGCACTGGGCTCTGTGCCAATTGGCTACCTCCGTGGCGCCGGCCGCTGTCGCGTCGCAGATCGAAACGTTGTATCGCTTTTATGCGTTTTGGCATTGGTATAATCCCCAGCGGATACCGCAACAACCTTGGCCTCGAGATCGCCAAGAACGGGAGCGATGGTTAGCGCTCATCGACAACCCCTAGTTCGTCTCCCGCATACCTCCGTTGCTCCGCAACGGGGGTTTTTTCTTACCTGAATCCAAGCCAATATGCCAACTGAGTGGGTCGGGTCCTGGGGACTATGGTGTCAGCCATTTTAGTTACACCAATGACAGATAGCATTAGCGCCAACACGAACGCATCCGGCGTTCGTGCCTGATGACTAGTCCGCCCGCTGGGCGGACGGTATACTGAACGTGAGCGGGCTGAAAAAGCCCCGATCGACCTCCCCCCGGCGTGCCGGGTCTGCGATCTGCCACCGATTTCGGTGAGTCGATCCGGAGGGAGGTGGTGCGATGAGCCTCCATCTGACTGTGCCAGTCGCGGTGGTGATTGTCGGTTTGGTTGGGCGATGGCTGTTCTGGCGTCGCAAAAAGTAATCCGCACGGGATAGTAGCCCGGCGGATTACGATGAGTCTCATGTAGAACCCTGCTAATCGATCGCAGACTGACGGAGCTCTGCACGTCATCCGGACACCAACCGGGTGGCGTGCATCTTTCTTTCTATGCGTAGTTTACCCAAGTTTTATGACGGACGCAACAAATCCAACGAATACAAGGCGTGGATTGCAGAGCCCGGGCATGCCACGATGCTGCCCCCACCGATGGAACGGTTTTGGACCTTGATTCTGTTGGGGACGCTCCAAGAAACCCCGCGCTGGGCGGGGGGGTGGCTTGTACAATGGGACACCAATTGTCCGTAGAGGAGGCGATGCGAATGACTCAGATGACGGATTACGAAGTAATGATCGAGTACAAAATTAAGGACCACCTTCGGTGGTTAGCATCCCGTACCGATAGCGATGCCCGAGTTTATGTGTATTCGCGTGAAGCCCGAGATGCGATGTTTATCGAAGGACGAAAGCAGGGTCTCTGGGGGCTTGCTTGCCGGTGGAATGTCGGGCGGCGCGGTTGGGAATTTACCGTGATTGATTGAGAGGGGATAGATATATGCCAAAGTTTCGTATCCGGTTGACCGCGTCTGCTCCGGTGGATGGTTGGATCACCGTGGAGGTCGATGACGTCGGTCATGCACTCGACACGGCCGCAAATTGGGTTGAGCGCGACGCGCACGGAGAACGCATCGACGCAGTCGATGCGGTGCAATGGAAATCTATGGGTTATGCTGCTTCCGCGATCGAGGTTATGACGGAAGCGGACGATGTTTTTGCAATCGTTGACGTCGATTGTTAGTGGTGTGCGCTGAGGGCAATCAGGAGATTGCTTTATACGCCACCGACATGCGAAAGGAGACGTCTCCATTGGCACCCGATGATCTGATTGTCGCTCGCATTCGCCATGATGATCAAAAGACTGCGGAGCGCTTAGCCCATGAAAAAGCTCTTCTCATACGCCGGCGTTCCCGGCGAGAATGGCATGACATGTGGTTACGCGAATTAGAACAATTTCGGTCGCAACCGGCTTTGGCCCTCATCGCGGATCGCCTGGGGATGGTCTGGTACAAACATCGCGCTCAGCTGATCCTGTATGCTGAGACGCCCGCACATCCCCTCAAAGAATTTGCCCTGGAAGAGACGTTGGAGCGCCATCGCCTGGTATCCCAAGAGCAGGGATTACTGGGTTGGGCCGTCATTCACGGCGGCGATTCGATGGGCTGGGTGGCCGCGCGGGATACGGAGTCCGATAGGGCTTGGTACCGTCTTTTAGCAGGCCTGTGGCCGTTGGACACGGCGGAGTTTGGTGTTCCGATCACCGCTCGCGATGCGAGCGTGTGGGCCGAGGACATTGTGCAGATGCTGGAGCAGGGATGGACGTGTGATACAAACCCCGCCCAGGGTTTTCTCGGGATTTCGCAAAAGTGGTGGTTAGTGGGCGGGTTCGTTATGGCGGCCGGGGTATTGGCGATGCACCTCTTTCTTGGATGAAGCGTCCGGCGATGTGCTCATGATTTGGATAGCATTGGTACGAACGCAGGTTTCGCAGGAATCCAGGTGCCATGAAGCTGCGGCTTCTCTCATGAGATGGCGGCCCGGGTTTTTGACATCTATCGTGCCGGCGTGTTGGGCGCAGCAGCGGTTCGAATGCCCAAGACACGGACACATGGTCGACACGCGTGGATCCCCCAGACGTGCTATCATTCTTGCGAAATGCTTACGTCCATGACCTCCACGGTCGCCAGTCGTAATATCCGCCCGGGGTAGAATTCCGGGGAACCCGGAGCGCAAAATCAGGTAAACGGCTATAATACATAGGGACGGAGGTGGGTAGGTTGCGCGAGGATCTCCTTCCCGCAGGCACGGCTCAGGTCGCGGGTCTATTGGCACAATGGCCCGTCATGGATCAATTCTATTTGGCGGGCGGCACCGCATTAGCCTTGCATCTCGGGCACCGGCAGTCGCGAGATTTGGATTTCTTTACTCGACGTCCCCTGGGAACATTACCTCCTCTGACCGGGATAGACGACATCTTGACACGCTTTGGGACGGTTGAGTGGGAACTGAACACGCCCGAACAAATTCAATGGCGACTTGACGCGGTGTCCGTCACGCTGTTGGCCTATCCGTTTCCTCACCACTTTGACTATCATCCATGGCGGGGGATAGCGGTCGCGGACGCTCGGGATGTGGCGGTGCAAAAAGCGTATACGGTGGGCCGCCGTGCGCAGGCGCGCGACTATCTGGATCTGCATGCCGTGTTGACCCGAGGGCTTGTGTCCCTGGATGATCTCATGCGCCTGGCCCGGGAAACCTATCACGAGGCCTTTTCCCCCCGGTTGTTTCTTCAACAGCTCACCTATACGCAGGATCTCCCGGATCGTGATAGCGCGTTGAGCCTCTTAGTGACGCCGCAATCATTTGAGACGATCACGCGGGATTTGACGCAGCAGGTGCAGACTTGGGCCGCTCAGCGACTGCGCCCGTCGCCCCCGCGAGGTCCCCGGTTATGATGTTGCCACCCTCCATTCAACGGCTTTTCTATCGCTATCATGCAGATCGGTTGGACACCGATCGCCACGCCGCGATGATTATTCCCACGGTCTTGTCCGACGGATCCGTCGAGGATTGGGAATGGTTATTCCGGGTGTATGATTGGGAACCCATTCAGGCGTGGATTGCGGAGCCCGGGCATGCCACGATGCTGCCCCCACCGATGGAACGGTTTTGGACCTTGATTCTGTTGGGGACGCCCCAAGAAACCCCGCGCTGGGCGGGTGGCAATGCCCGTCGGACGGTGCCCAAAGGTGTCTTGCCGGAATGGTTCCCGGATGATTTGCGCTAACTCTCTGTCGTTCCTCAGAGATCCAACGATAGGTACACCGCATCGCGCTGATCGCGGTTAATCCCGATGTAGCGGAGCGTAATCCCGGGCGACGAATGATTGAAGAGGTCGTGGATGACCGCCAGGAGAGCCATCCCCAGAGAACACTTGTGCCGACCCAGCCGCCATGACCAATCCCGAGGGATTGGCGAACGGCGTGCCAAAGGCGACGCCAATGCTGCCAACTGGTCTCGTCGTATCCCGGGAATGCCGCCATCGCCCGGGTGCCATGGTGCCGGGCAATCCATTGCACGGCCACCTGCACGATAATCGGCAGGGCGGTCTGCCACCGCACGGCCCATCGTTCCAATGTCCGCTGGTGGTAGGGGAATCCGTGGCTCTCCAGCCACTGGAGACAGTCAGCCACCGTCCAGCCGTGTTCCACGCGCCACAAGAGCCCCGCCGCCAGCGTGACCGCCCACGTCGCCCGACTGTAAGGACGCAAATCATACAGCAAAGCACTATACGTCGTGCCACAGGCACGACATTGATAGCGTAGAATGGCCAACAACTTGTCGGGGGGAGAGTATCCGCATGCCGCCAATAATGCCCGTTTTTCACCAAAGGATGTCCCGGATCCACTGGACATGCGGGATCATCGGGATCGGTCAGCCCGTTGGCTTGTTGGCGACTCGAAATGGAAAGCGCTATAATACCCATAGATTCACACCTAACGGAACCGAGGGAAAGGCCCTAACCTTTTGAGCCCTCGGTTCTTTATTTTTCGACATCCTCCCTTATGGTACTAAAAAACCCCCGTTTTCGGGGGGACTAAGACCAACGTCATTAGTTAAACCCATGACAAACAAAGTTAGCCAAAACAGTCGAACCCGTTTTTGACTTTATCAATGTTGAGCGGAACAAGGTGAACCGGCCATGGTGGCATGTTCCGCTCGATTCAGGGGGGAGTACGTGAATCAGCCTCCCGAGGGCGTACTCCATCACTCGGATCGCGGGAGTCAGTATGCGGCCCAAGCCTACCGGGACCGGCTCTCCAGGGCGCACATGACAGCCAGTATGAGCCGCAAGGGCAACTGTTGGGATAATGCGTGCATCGAGTCTTGGCATAGTCTGCTCAAAAAAGAGTTAATTTATCTCGATCGCTGGCCCACCCGGGCGGCGGCGCAACAGGCGATTTTCGAGTACTGTTAAGTCTCAGACTTATTGACAGTCCCAGTCTCACACTGTATGGCAGATCGAGGAGTAAAGTTAAGGGCTGCTTAAGCAGCCCTGGAACAATTTT
>NZ_JBYCKN010000050.1:0-5487 GCF_057473405.1 Sulfobacillus sp. TH-112 | reverse complement strand
ACAATCTTTTGGAGTTTAAACATCAGTTGTTGCTGCGTAGCTGTGTTGGTGGTCGCTGCAAATTCTTGTAAGAGAGTGTTGGTTTCGGGGTTACTCCAACGTTCATAGTTGCTAGGTGCCACCTTACCAATAGGGGCAGTTTCTGCGCTATCTAATTCTTCGTAGTAGACAAAATAGGGGTCGGGCACACCAATTGCTTCTTGAAGCGCCATGTCATAATCTCCGGTCTGCACATTATCGGTCACCGTGGTCGGAGACGGAGTAATTTCATCGACTGTCAATCCAATCGCCTTGAAGTCATTGACCATAATCTGACCATCTTGAATGATATCAGTCCATCCGGCCGGCACCTCAAGGGTCAGCGTAATGGGCTGACCGTTCGGTCCAATGATCTGCCCCGCACTATTTTTCTTCAGTCCCGCAGCGGCAAGAAGGGCCTTCGCCTTAGAGGGGTCGTAGTGGTAGTTGTACTGCGCACTCAATGACGGATTTAACCACTTGCTCATTGACGGTGGCAACAGCGACTGGTGGTCCGGTGTCATCATACCGTACTCGGCCTTTGTGACAATTTCCTTGCGATTGATGGCATAGGCCAAGGCTTTGCGGAAATCTAACTGGTTGAACGGATACTTGGTCAGATTCATAAAGATCGTCCAGGGACTCGACGGAGGCTGGTAGCTATGATTCAGCGTCGGATTCTTGTCTATATAGAGCTTTTGCATATTGGGAATAAACGACTGCGCCCAGTCGACCGTATCATCGACTAACCATTCATCGACCGAGGTATTGCCGGTCACTCCGCGAAACTCCATCTCAGGGATTTTGACCTTACTCTTTTGCCAATAATACGGATTGTCCTTAAGGTCATATTGCTCTCCCGTAAAGGACTTAAGCATAAACGGACCGGTCCCTACTGGATCCGGGTCTACATACGTCACCGGATTTGCCACCTGGCTAAATTGATATTCACTGACAATGGGTGTGGTCGCAATGTAATACCATTCTGGGGTGTCCACCTTCGAGAAGTTGAAGGTGACGGTGTTGCCTGATGCCACGACTGATGACAGTGACGCCCACACATCGTCCGTGTCCAATGCGGGATACTTCTTCATTAAATTAAACGTATAGGCCACGTCTTTCGCTGAAAACGGCCGTCCATCATTAAACTTAACTCCTGAGCGAATGGTAAACTGCAACGTCTTGGAATTCACCCACTGATAGGAGGTGGCGAGCCACGGCGTTTGCTGCCCATTCATCAGATTCACCACATACAGCGGTTCAAAAATCATATACGCCCCGTAAAGATGGTTCACATTGAACGGGTTGAAATTTTCCGTCATCGTAGGATTAGCAAAGTCAGCCGCTACCACCAATGGGGCAACAGAACTGGTCGAGGCAGCCTGGGTCGTGGTACTTCCGCATCCTGCGAGAGCGGCCGTTAAAAGAACAGCACCGGAGATTCCTAGGGTGCTCTTCATGTGGTTCATCGTCATCACTCCTTTGTTCTTGTGAAAGACACGTCTACCACCTAAAGATGCTTTGAACTATTTGTTTTGTCTAAAGTAGGTGCAATAGTTCGATAATTATGTGCAAATGCATAACAAAGTTAGCGCATACTAGCATACAAGTCAACCACCTAATCAACTATTTTGTCATTCTTTCGCATCACTGGCGTCTTCTGCATCCTGAAAAACCAGCTACCACTATGGAATCAGCCTTCCTCCCTACGCTATGCTAATGGTCATAGTTTAGTTTCAAGAACCTTACAGAGAAGGGCAAAAAGCCTTATGGACAATAATGACAATACACCCCACAGGCCGACCATAACCCCAATATCGTCTGGGGGATTTGTGATATCAATCCCGCCCGAGCGTCGATCACCGAAAAAAGAATTCGATCCCTTCTCATTGCGCACGCGAAGCCATAGCACTCCTCCCATTCAAGAACCTAAAAGCTCGGACCGACGATGATGCCGTCACGCTGAATATCCCGAAAAGGCGAAGAAGAATACCATATAGCCCAAGCGCAGACCGTTCTCGCTCCGTATTTTTCGCTATTGACACCAATCGCAGGATAGAACGACAATGAAAAACAACTCTCGAGCGTGAAAGGAGGGATGGCTCTCATGGTAGTGTTGACAGCGCATTATCATACCCACCCACAGGACACTGAAAACATCCTTAACGACTTAACTGAGATGCGACAACTGGTGTTGACCAATGAGCCACAATGTCTTGAATACCGCATTCACCGATCTCAAGAGCATCCCGACGAACTATTGATTTATGAAGCGTATCAAGACGACTCCGCCCTGAACGCCCATTCTAGTACCGCCTATTTCAAAGACATCATAGTGGGCCGCATTATTCCCCGACTCATACGACGCGAACGCCGGTTATGGCATCTTACAATCGAATGACGTTCACGATTACACCGGAAAACAAAAAACAGAGGCACGCCAATTTGACGAGCCTCTCTTAGTCCTGCCGTATCGTCAATCGTTCAATATCGGCATCGATTCCTCAATTTGAACAAATTGATAGCTGTAACGGCCCTTCACACATAGCATCCCGTGTGTCACCGGATGATCCATTGGCGAGGTGACCTTCACAATGCGATTATCGACCACATGCAAGTCTAGTTGACATCCCACCCCGCAATAAGAGCAGACTGTTGAGGTCGTATCCACCTTCGCATCATCCCAGGTGCCTTCTTGTCGCAAGCGATATTCCGCCCGATCAATCAATGCGCCCGTGGGACAGACGGCGACACAATTACCACAAAATACACAATCCGAATCTGGCATGGAACGCCCGAATCCTGCATCAATGTGCGCGTCAAATCCTCGACCAGCCACACTAATGGCAAAGGTGTTTTGAGCATCGTCGCCGCAAGCCTCTACACATCGATAGCAAAGGATACACTTTGCATAATCCCGCACATAGAGTGCATTGTCATCCATGACTGGCTGCGCCCAACTACTGCCTGTCCGAAATCGAGTCGGCTCTCCATGATAGGACTCCATGAGGTCTTTCAGAGTAGGGGCAAGATCCATATCTGAAGTCGATGCCAAAAGCTCTGAGACGACTTTGCGCGCATTTTTTACACGATCCGATTGTGTCTTCACCACCATGTTCGATTCTGCCTTGCGGCTACACGAGGCGACTAGTGTACGATTACCTTCCACTTCAACAACGCAGGCCCGACACGCATTGGCGGGAGTCAGATTGTCGTGGAAACACAATGTCGGTGGGTTAATGCCAACCTGCTGACAAGCATCCTTCAGCGTAGCCCCTTCCGGCACACTAACCGGTGTCCCATCAATGGTTAAGTCAATCAGAGCCATTATCCCACGCTCCTTTCTGGCGCCCATAGACTGTCTCGCTTCATCATGGAGAGCAGTGCCAATGGGGCGGTTTGTCCCAAGCCACAGATGGACGCGTCTTGCATCGCAAGCGCCAAATCCTTTAGCCGATCTTGATCCTCTAGCACAGTGGGCCCTTCGAGAATCTCAAGAAGGCGTCGCGTACCGATACGACAGGGCACACACTGCCCACAAGACTCATCGGCAAAAAATCGAGCCAGTTGTCTTAACACCTCGAGCATCGATACTGAGTCATCAAACACCATAAAAGCGCCCGACCCAATACTGGCCCCATATTCTCTCAAAGGAGCATAATCGTACACCGCTTCAGCCACTTCCTTGGGTGTCAAAAACGTCCCTGCCGCGCCCCCGAGAAGAATGGCCTTCAGAGGTTTTCTCTGTGCCATCCCCCCACCATAATGATCGACAATGTCCTGGACAGGGATCCCGAACGGCACCTCATAGACTCCGGGATTCGCCAGATGTCCGCTCAAGCACACCAGCTTGGTACCCGGGGTTTTTTCCGTGCCCTGTTCTCGAAACCAAGCCACATCGTGCGCAAAGAGCAACGCGATATTGGCTAGAGTTTCTACATTTTGGATCAGCGTGGGCTTTCCAAACAGCCCATGCACCGTAGGAAAAGGAGGTTTCACGCGAGGTTCGGGACGCTTACCTTCAATAGAATTAAAAAGTGCTGTTTCCTCACCTGCTATATATGCTCCCGCCCCGCGCCGCACTTCCAATTGTAGACCCGGCGAAAGATAGCCGGCATTCTCGAGGGTTTCCGCCGCTCTACGGACAATTCTTTCAACGTCTAGATACTCTCCACGAATGTACACATAGGCATACTCGGCACCAACAGCATACGCCGCGATGATCAGCCCTACCAGCGCCCCCATCGGGTCACGTTCCAGTAGAACCCGATCCTTAAACGTACCGGGTTCACTTTCGTCAGCATTCATCACCACATATTTGGGACTGCCACTTGCTTCGCGGACACTGGCCCACTTACGACCTGTGGGAAAGGCCGCGCCTCCTCGTCCCATAATTCCTGATGCGCTTACCTCGTTTATTATCGCGTCGGGCCGCATGGTGCGTGCTCTCTGCAAAGCCCGTTCAAATCCCCGTTGTTGCAATCGTTCACGACTCTCAGGCAGAGAGGTTAACTCCTCGGGTGGCAAAAGGCGTAGAGTCTCCACGTTACCTTTTCTCCTCCAGTCGGGTCAAAATTTGCTGCTGCGTGGCATGAATGACCGGTTCCAACCCGACCAGTGCGACCGGCGCTGCTTCGCACCGGCCCAAACAGACCCACTCGCGAGCCGCTATGGTGGGATTGTGTTCCAACTGTTCGAGCAGGGTTCGACTCCCATAAAGACGGCAGACAATGTCATCACATACCCGTACCATCGTGCGGCCATCTTGCGGCAATAGCGCATAGAACGACGCCACACCGTACACTTCCGCCTCGGGCAGATTCATCACGTCTGCAATAGCCTTCAAGCGCGCCTCATCAATCCATCCCATGACCTCTGCCACCTTCCAAAGAGCGGGCAATAACTGTGCCCGCTCTTTAGTGAGGTCCGACAAAATCTGGGCGACTTCTTGGCGTAATTCAAGATTGCTCATGATTGGCCTCCCGCCGCACGATCCGCACCGCTGTGGCCTTAAATTCGGCTGTTCCCGATTTGGGATCGGTCGCGTCAATCGATAGTAAATTGGTTTTCACGTGGTCCGGGAAGTGAAACGTGAGAAACACCACGCCCGGAGTCACTGCCGTTGAGTGTCGTACGGGCGTATGAATTTCACCACGTCGCGACGTCACGATAACCTCATCGCCATCCACAAGGTTTAATCTTTCGGCATCTTGCGGATGAATTTCCATCCACTCACCATCCTTATGAGGATGATCGTAGACGTTAGATTGAATCCCGGTGTTAAAGAACGCCAATCGCCGCCCAGTGGTTAATAAAAACGGATATTCGGCGTCAGGCTGCTCTACCGGTGGTTCCCACTCGACCACACTAAAGGGGACTCGCGGCTCCACAGTTTCATCCCAGAGTCGCGTATGCAATACCTTGGTTCCCGGATGATCTTCATGCGGACACGGCCACTGTAGTCCATTT
>NZ_JBYCKN010000049.1:0-17186 GCF_057473405.1 Sulfobacillus sp. TH-112 | reverse complement strand
GGCCGTCATCCACCAAGACGATAAAGTCTGGTCGATAACGCCTAGCGATGGAGCCAAAGCGATACGGCACTTCAAACCCCAGATTGTGATTTTTCACGTAGCTATACACACGAGGGTGTGATTCGACGACGCGGCAAAACTCGGCCTCCCAATCACTGTCGAGTACGACCCAGTTGATGTGGCATCGGCGCGAATCGGTCTGCCACCGTGATGTTTTTGATGTCAAAAAGTTGACCGTCATTGTGCTTCCCGCGGGGTTGTACGGATCCAAAATCGCCTTTTTGCGCCGATCCCCGAACTGCCGATTGATAGCAGCGGTAATGCGTTCGCATGCCATATCTGCCAATTCTTGATACATTAGTTGCGCCGGATAGGATCCTCCTGTGCAGACAAGATAGGTATCCAGCCACTGCTAGGTAATCCGTTTAAGTTGACCAAACAAATAGAGTTTCGGTTCTTCACCTGAATCCCTCCATTTGGTCATGATTAGACGCTTCGTCAAATGAAAGAGTAATGTCGAAGGCCGTACATCTTCGAGGTGCTGTAACTTCAAGTCAATTTCCTCGCCAATAATTCCAGCATTCTTTGTCTCCGACGGCCCCACCAAGGCTGGGGTTAATTCCAGAATGGAGTCAGGCGTAAACTCGGCCGTCAATCGTTCCTCCGGTAATTCAATTCGATATCCTTCAACTCGCGGGAACTCGATTGCTAAGGCATCCCGGTCTGGTCGAACTGCCTTGACTTGAACGGTCTCCCGCGGGGGACGGGGCGTCACAGGAACCGGCTTGGCTGTAAAATCAAATGGGATACCCAATACATCCGCGTATTCGACGTCGAAAAGGCCCTGTTCATTCAGATCATAGGATTGTCGCCTCAGCGCCCGACCGATGACCTGTTCGCACAGTAACTGCGTACCAAACGCTCGGACACCAAGAACATGAGTCACGGTGTTGGCGTCCCAACCCTCCGTCAGCATAGATACCGAAACCACGCAACGAATAGACTCGCCCAATCGTCCGGGCTTACCAACTGTATTCATGACCTCCCGGAGCAAATCCTGATCGGTCAAATTGGCTGCTTGCTCTTGGCTCCCTGTTCGTTCCACGATCTCCCGCCGGAATCGCTCAATCTCCGCGCTCGCCATCGTGCGAAATTGGGAATCTAATCCTTCGCCGGATTCCAACTGCTCACTATCAATGAGGAGAGTCCTCGGTCTCGCATAGGGATTCCCATTTTCATCGAAGTTCTGAAATAGGGGTAAACGACCTTGTTCCAGCACCGTGGTGCCGTCGTCGTTTTCTCGATAAAAACCAGAGATGTAATCGTAAACCAGTTTAGATGTGGCGGTATTGTTACAGACGACAATAAAGCAGGGCGGCACTCCCATATCCTCTGCCTGCCACAGTTCAAAGGTTTTCTTATAATGACCATAGAGCGCTTCGAATGCGGTTTGCAATTCAACGGGAATGCTCAAGGGATCAAGATCCTTGGCCTTCCCGCGGCCCCTCTTAGGCATGCGCTTCCCGATGTGCTCCCAAAGGTTCCGAAATTTAGGCGTATCTCCACCTGGAACGTTATCCGCCACGGGAACTCGCGGCAGTTTTACAATGCCACATTCAATGGCATCCATGAGCGAGAAATCGCTCACTGTCCACGGAAATAGTGTCCCCTCTACGTATCCTGACCCCTGCAAAAAGAACGGGGTGGCGGAAAGGTCCACGACTCGCGATACTCCCATTTTTCGGTGCACGGTCTCGAGACCGGATATCCACACGCGAGCCGCCTCATTGTTCTTCTCAGCCGTCTCCCGGTCCTCACTAGTGAGTGTATCAGCCTCCGCGTTTGACTTTTCACGGTAGCAATGGTGCGCTTCGTCGTTAAGCACCATGACTTGCTTGAACCCCATCAGTTCCGGCATCACGCGCTGCAACATTTGACCTTCAGTTTCCTTAGTCTGAAGGTCCGGCCCTCGACCTTGCAATAAGGCGCGCGCCCCACGAGAGAGTTCCAGACGGTCCCGCAGCATAAAGGAATGATAATTGGTGATAACAATTTTGGCCCGTTCCATATCGGCCAACATGTCATGCGGCACCAACTCGCGACTCTGATAGTAACTATCCGGATCGTTCGGCAATAACACCCGTAATCGATCTTTAATCGTAATACCCGGAGTCACCACCAAAAACCCGCGCGTAAAATTCCGACTTGTGGGATGCCGTACGGCATTAATAGTCTGCCATGCGATAATCATAGCCATAACGGTGGTCTTTCCCGATCCAGTCGCCATCTTAAGGGCCAAACGAAGTAGGCCAGGATTAGCCGTATCACTTGCATTCGTTAGATGATCTAAAAAGTCACGGCTGACTTTGGGGGTTTTGGGTGCGACCTCAGTCATCCAAATGAGGGTTTCAACCGCCTCAACCTGACAAAAGAACGGTCGAATACTTTGAAACTCATGCGAACGCCAATGCTGAAGCAATCGGGCTGTCTCGGATGTAACATGCCAATCCTTTGGGTTGGGAATGCGCCGCCAGTTATCTACATGTTCTCGCACCCCATTAATAATAGAGGTCGCATCGTACCCTTGACCTTCGCTAGAAAGGCCATGCCCCTCGTCCAAGACAAATTGCTGCTGATGGGCCTTTCCCTTCTGTTTTCGGGGCTTCGGAATCGGGGTGATAAATTGTGCGCTCCTACGCTGCTCGATAATATGCTGCGTCGGTTGCCCGTCTTGGTCAAGTTCCCAATGTTGAGACGGATATTCATAAGGTGAATTCAAAATGGGCTGTTCAAAGAATTGGTTTTCCATATGGGTACCTACCCTTTATAATATTTGCTCTCGACGATCCAACCGAAGGATCCAGATATCGACATTATTACTGATACCATGTATACGGTCAACGCAACTGAACAACCCGGTGTCGTCGTTAAGTTGCCATTCTCGACCTCACCCGTGATCCTGTATCAGATACAGACAGGCAACTTCGTGCAGGCGAGTATCTCACACCGCGTCAAGCTCCCTTACTTGTGCTGTCCTTTCGCAGTTCCCTATCTTAAAATCGGGCACTCCGTCATCGCCGACCGCAGAATCAAAACATGCTGCCGCGCCCGGGTTATGCCTACCCTCAATATGCGGCGACTTCTTAAGTACGGATGTGGGTCATCGCGCCACAGCAAGGAGGATGTCCATCCTCCTTGACTCGGCCGAGGCTCTTCCAGAATAATGACTCCGTCAAACTGCTTACCTTTGCATCGATGGATCGTCATGACATGAATGCCCGACTTGTCATTGTCGACGTCGCCCACAATGGACTCTTGGGCGATAGCGTCCATCACGACTTGGCGGGCCCCCACATATCCGCCATACTGCACCCACGCAGCTAGTAATTGTGTTGAAATCCTTTTGCCGCGGTTATAGGCCACTAAGTAGTCTAAATTGGGCGCCAGAGCGTGCACCGAGCCGTGACCACTATCACGAATCATGTCGCGCGCACGCAACCAGTCCTTCTGAGGGATGCCTGTCCATTGCTCTCTGGTCGCTTTAGCGACTAGTTCGTGGAGCGCAGGCACTAGGTTCCCGCGTGGTTTGATGGACTGCGTCAACTGCTGTGACCAAGCCGTCCATTTCTCCGCCTTCTCGATCCCGGTGGTTGTCCCTTTTGCCCGAGACCACGCAGCCATGATGCTCAACCCGTCGGCAACATCGTGGTCGGGGTGGTCTATAAGCTTGGGCTCTAAGAGAAATGCCGCAAACCGACTGGCCAAGACCACTCCAGTCTCATCAAATAGCACTTTATGCCTAATGGGATTGTCGTCCGCATTGAGTGCCGCACTAATTCGCCCAACACCCGCTCCCGTTGAGGCCAAGATTCCTATACTCGCTGGTTTTGACCCTGTCTCTTTGGTTATCATTTGGTACAGCATTCCTAACGACGTACGGACCGCTTCAAGCTGCTTCTTGGGATGATACTTACGGATCGTTACCCCATGATATGAGCCACTCCGGACGTTCCCAGACAGGACATCATTGCCGAACTGCAAAATTTCCGTGCCGGAACTCCGGTGGTTTTGTGATCCCAAATCAACAACGACCGGACTGAGAGTGCGTACGATTTCGGTGATTCTTTCCGGTCCCACCCCCTCCAGGTAATCGAAGATCTGCTGCTCATTGTCAGCCAAGCAGAGTACTTGCACCTTTGTGGCCAGCAGTCTCGTTAAGCTCCATGGGTGACGACCGGTGTCCTGCGCCTCGTCAACGATGACCAGAGGAAATTTATCAGCCACGATTTCGAACAGTTTGGGAGCCCGTGAAAAGAGCTCGACTACCTTAGGCACAAACAAATCAAAGCCCACCTGGCCCATCTCAAAGAAGCGGCGCTCGCGGTCCTTTACCCACGATTCCCACGTGTCGTCGCCTGGTTTCGCACCGCCAGACAATGCCTTTTCGTCAGCGGGCAATAACACTTGAAGACGACGCGGTGTTCCCAATAAATAGGCATGGCTTCGTAGAATGCTCCAGCAAAATGAATGGAACGTCTGCATGGATACTCGGGCTAGTTCCTCATCCGTCATTGCGATACGGGCGCCTTGAGTCAGCCTGGCTATGGCCGCCCGAGAATAACTCAGAAACAGAATCTCCTGCCCCGCACTGAGACGAGATGCACGCCGTACCGCCTTCTCTAGGGCTAGCGTCGTCTTGCCACTTCCGGGGCCGCCGACGACCAAAATATGATGGTCCTCACCGACAACCCGCGCAACGACATCCTCTCTGGCACCAGTCATGACTCTTGCGCGGCCATTGCGTCCCGATCATGGACTTCGTCTCGGCAATTAATCGATGATGGGTCGGGAAAGTCCGCGTAGACCTTCTTGAGCAAATCCACGATAGTAGCCGGTAATTCTTCTGTCGTGCATAACTCCAATAGGCGGCCCGCATATCCGGCACCCTTTTGTCGCCGCAAGACTTGGAAGCAAATATCCCTTATCTTTGCGTCCTCCTGCGGACGCGCGGCCGGAGCGTACTCGAATTCGCCCGCATCCCGAAGAACTTCAAGGAATTGCCACAAACGATCCACCGGGAGTTCTTCAACCAACAAGGTTTCGGTTCCGGGATACGGGCTCTCGCAAAATACGTCAAATGCATCGGCGATTTTATCCCTCGCAGCGTCCGTCTTTTGTTGATCGCAAAAAGCGTACGTCTTTAACCCGATACTCCTGAAAAACTCTCCGAATTGCTCTAGGGAGCCGTCACCATCTCCGACCACGACGCTAATGCCCGAAAGGTCCAATGGATAGACACCGGAATTCCTTTCAAGTTGTGCTGCCACAGCTCCCAAAGCCGACCCTTCCGTCGGTCCCTCGGCTACGATGACCGCCGATCCCAGTATGGCCTCCGCTAACGCGCGGCGGAGTTGCCGCCGATACATCTTCTCTTTGAGCGCCGCACTCGACGGCATGGTGGCCACCGCGTTCCCCATGTCCTTGCGAAGAATTCGAATTTGGTTCAACTCGAATTGCTCGATGACATAGGGTGAATGGGTTGTGACAAAACACTGAGTCGTTTGGCCCACAAGATATTGAGCAATGCGGCGTTGTGTGTGCGGCGGCAACGCAATTTCAGGTTCTTCCATGGCGAAAATGACGTTGTTGGTTTTCAAGTCAGCAATTAATGACAGCAACGCAAGAACCAGCGTGTTGAGAGTGCCTGTACCTACGGTTTGGAAGGGTACTGGCTCTTGATCGGAGCTAATCGCTATGAAAAACGCTAGCGTCTTACGCAAGTGTTCTCGGGTAAGTTGGGAAACAAACAACTTCGTTACTTCGTCAGTCGCTTCAATGGGAATATACTGCCGTATTCGCGATTCGATCCGATGGAGGACATCCGTCAAATCCGTGGAGTCTGCACCGATGGCCGGGTCAAGGTCGTGCAGACGGTTGATGGCTCCCTCCCACAATCCTGTGCGAATTCCTTGAAGTCTCAGAATCGTATCGAAAAGCGACCCACGTTCCAGACTCAATGCGCGGGAACCGGTCCGCAGGGCCCGCAGATAAATGAATCCTACTCGCTCCTTAAATCGGCGTTCAACTGGCTGCAGTGCTTCATCCGCATTCGGCCCGTTGCAATAATATGTATTCGCGTCAAACGAATCATCCTCAGCGTCATACTTCGCTTCGGTTAAAATCCTTAGGCAAGGCACCGCGTTCTCCGTTCCTTCGGATTCCCAGCGACCTAATACCCGTTGGTCCATGACGTGCCAGAACTCGAGATACGCTTCGTGTGAGCGCCTGATTTCCTCAGTCAAGTCGATCAGCACGACCTCGACGCGAATGGGGATCGGGGCTGGGTCTGGGGCCCCTTCACCGAGATATCTCGCATTGTAAAAGTCGAACTCCTCAACGGGAGGGGCCCGTCGCAAGCGTTCCGGACCAAGCACCAAGTCAAGCGCTTCAAGAATCGTCGATTTACCTACATTGTTCGCACCGACCAATAGGGTATGGCCGTCAAAGAAAAACTCACCGGACTTGATGCCGCGAAAGTTTTGTATAATAAGACGTGCTACCTTCAGATTCCTTCCCCCTTAATTCGTTGCTTGTTGATGTGTCAGTGATGGATAATCATGAATCCGACGCCGGCTTGGCCAAAGAATTGCCAACAAATAGGAGCGACACCATCCATGTAATATAGAGTAATAACGACTTCTACGGCGTCCCTGACACGACACCGTCAAATCCCTATCTACGCCTAAATCCATCTTTAAAGACCCTCAAAAATTGGTGTCCGCTTTGAGCGACTCAACACTGTCCGATCCTCCGCTGGCAACCGTCCATCGGCCATCGGGGAGTCGCTGTAGTCGACCGTCCCGTCGCAAGGTTTGATTGAGGTACAGGTCAAACCGCTTGTTTTGGGTACAAAATCCGGCCTGTTGGACCTTTTGGGACAGTTGGACTGGGGTAAGGGGATCGGGACTGCGGACAAGGACATGCAGAGCGAAGTCCCGGGCAGTTTTTGGTGATGGCGCCGGGAGACCCTTCCGTATACTAAGTCGGCTCCGAGCATCTTCTTCGTGCTTATTCGCAAGTTCGAGGGTTTCTATCAACTCAGAGAATCCCTTTACCATTTCCCCTTTGTTGTCTTGGTAAAACGTTTGAAGTTGGGTTGCCATCTGCTTAAGTTGCCGCGTTATCCACGACCGCGACTGCGGAATGGCCAATGCCGCCACCAGCAACATGCCCAACGACATCTTAACCCATGTGGGGCTTTTGGCGAGGAGCTTGACCAATGCTTTGCCCGCACTGAAGACCCCGTAAAGGGCACCCACAGAACCCAATCCTATTAATCCGCCCACTGCTTCAAGACTAACCCGCATAGATTGGGCCGTATGATAATCTCGCAAGTCAATCCAAAGCCGCAAAGGATCTCCCGCGTCAATGTGCAACGAGCGGATGTCATTATCTCGGGATATTAGGTAATCGGGTCGAAAGGCATAGAACCCTCGCAGTGTGGGAAGATCATCCGAATCGCGCTGCGCTAGTTGAGATTCCAACACATCCGGGGCGGGAATTTCGGTATCTGGAAGGACGTGCAACACCTCGCTATAAGTTTCCCATACGCGCTGCACGTCGCCTTCATGAGAATCGCGACCCCGAACAACGTCCAGTAGATGTTCTTCGATTTCGCCCAAAATCGTTTCAGTAATCCATGCTACAACTTTTTTGGAAGACGCCAGTTGAAAGAGCGTGGACTCCTTTCCGGGATGTCGAATCATCCAGCGGAGCTCTCCCAATATGATATTGGCGTCCACGATCACTGCCGTGCGGATATAGGGGACAAGTTCATTGAGGACCGTACTGCTCTTCAGAAACGTCTGATAATCTAGAGGTGACAGCTCCCGCTCTTCCGTTATACCCATCTCCTATTGCGGTATACATTAATTCGGTTCATTGCATTTCCTGCCCGTTCCTGCCCTCTACCGTTTGCCGATAGCCAGATCGAGAAACCGCATGCATGGCATTTGGCCAGTTGCGGGATCCAACCACTCAAATTACCATACAACAGCTCGGACCTGGTTAGCTAGCTCCCATAGGTTATTTCTGTCTCTTGATTTGGACTTTGAAGTCGTTTGTCCCAAGATCCGTGTCCAAAAGGACGATTTCGCACGTGAACGTGAATCCTTATTGGCAAATTGGGGTCAAATTCCGGACCAACCCGTGATTTTCTTTGAAAACCGGGCCACCCCGTATCTACCATAACCCATTGGGGTTTATACAAAACTGTCGACACTCCTCTTATACTCACCGTGAGACGGTTAGTTTAAGGTGGGCAAGTCGTTTTCCTGCCATTGGGCCCCATGGTCACCAACGAGGGCCGACCCTGAGAGCGCTCGCTCCTACCCATAATTTTGCCCATGTCTTTCCGCTCCCACCTCTCGTGGTGACGCCTCATGGTGACGCCGCGGAAACTGTGGAGTTTGTTGGGGAAATAAAAAAGCCGCAATCGCTTGCGGTGAAAGGGTTTCAGGATGGTGTCCCCGGCAGGATTCGAACCTGCGACGCCGGGATTAGAAGTCCCGCGCTCTATCCTCTGAGCTACGGGGACGCCTCAATGGTCGGGGCGGAGGGATTCGAACCCCCGACCCCTTGCTCCCAAAGCAAGTGCGCTACCAAGCTGCGCTACGCCCCGGCCGAATGGATTGAATTATATCAGAACACGCGTCAAACGTCAATTACGCCGAGTGCTGTACCACAGGGACGCGGCCACTATCAAGAAAATGGCGAGTCCGGCGCCGGTACGAACATCCACGCGTGTCAAAATCCATGCGATGAATAGTGCCACTAAACTTAGGATAGCCAATATGGGATCATCCACAAAAAGGTCATAGACCTCTTTTAACCATTTCATGACGTCGCCACACCCCTTTTCTTCAGGGATGAGACAATGAGCCAACTGGCAGCAAGATAGAGGCCAATCAGAAGAAGGATGCTCGCATCTTGACCGGGCCAAATCACACCTAAGGATTCACCAGCCCAAAAGCTACCAAAACTGGTCAGCATAATGCCAACCACAAACTTCATCACATTCTCTGGTACGCGTGATAATGGAGCCCGCAGGATGATCCCGGCCGATAATACGATCACAAGACCAATGGCGGCACCGATAATGGCACTCCCATAGGCACGACCAGCCGAGCCCATGGTGAGGACGATGACCACCACTTCGAGTCCTTCTAGGAATACGCCATTAAACGCGGTGGCCTGGGCTGCTACCCTATTCCCTTTATTTTGCTCTAAGCGTCCCACCTCACGTTGAAACGCCTGACTCTCGTCATGTAATGCCTTTTTGCCAGAAAATCGTAAAATAGCTTTGCGAAGCCACTTTACCCCAAACAGCAACAACAGAACCCCAATCACGCCTCGCAAAACATTAATAGGAATGTAATGCAAAACCCCCACGCCCAAAATCGCGGTGATCACCGCGAGCGCGGCTACCGCCATCAATGTACCCCGAATGGCGGGACGGTATCCCTCTACCGTACCCACCGCTAAGACAATGGTGAGGGCCTCAATGAATTCGACCGATGAGGCTAAAAGTGCTGCAAGCAAAACATACCAATTCATCGGCAATCCCCCCTAGTCATTTCCGACTATTTCTCTTTAGAGGATATGATACCGAAGATCCGGGATATTTCACAACCCTTGAACATCCATTGTTCGCATGAGATTTTCTACCGCTTGAGCGCGATGCGAGATTTGATTCTTTTTTTCTTGGGGCCACTCGGCAAGCGATGTCATCCCATCAATAGAAAAAATCGGATCCACTCCAAATCCGCCGCTCCCTCGAGGCCAGCTAAGAATCGTTCCTTCAATCACACCCTCGGCGAATAGCTGGTCGCCGTTCGGCCATGCTAAACACAACACCGCACGCATCCGCGCCGTGCGCTCATGTGCCGGCACTGCCATGAGTCGCAAGAGAATTTCCCGAGAATTCACCCAGCTATCATCACTGACAAACCGTGCAGTATGGACCCCCGGTTCCCCGTTTAGCGCATCTACCTCAAGACCAGAATCATCGGCCAGCGCAAGACATCCGAGCGTCTTGGCCACATAGCGCGCCTTAAGGCGCGCATTTTCGTGATAGGTAGAGCCCGTTTCCTCAATAATTTCTTCTTGTGATGGATAGGGCAAGATCGTCAACGGGGCGCCGTTGAGCAGCTTCTCAAACTCCCGGAGTTTTCCCATATTGTGCGTGGCCAGCACCACATTAGTGGGCAATGAGACCCGCCCCCTCGGGAAACGCCTGTTGCTGAAGTTCATCTAAAACGTCCATCCCAAACGCTCCGAGTTCCAACACCTCGTTCAACTGGTCACGAGAAAACGCTTGATGTTCCCCCGTCCCCTGCAATTCTACCCAGTCGCCCGTCGAGAGCCGGACCAAATTGAAATCCACATCAATATCGACATCTTCCAAATACGATAAGTCCAACATACTTTGCCCCGTTTTGAGTCCCACACTGATCGCGGCCATGCGCCCGCGAAATGGCGGCTTCTCAAAAGGGGTCTTTTTGTGTAAGTAATGCACCGCCTGCCACAACGCCATAAAACCCGCCGTGATCGCGGCCGTGCGCGTACCGCCATCCGCTTGCAGTACATCACAGTCCAGCACGATGCTCTTCTCTCCCAGTCGATTAAGAAAGAGCGACGCCCGAAGAGACCGACCAATGAGACGCTGAATCTCCACGCTCCGCCCTTGTTGCCGTCCACGCACGGCTTCACGATGGGTGCGATCATGAGTCGCCCGCGGCAACATGGCGTACTCGGCTTGAATCCAGCCTTGTCCGGTTCCGCGGACAAAAGGTGGTACCTTATCCTCTACCGTGGCCGTTACCAAGACCCGCGTGTGTCCCTGTTCAATGAGGCACGATCCTTCAGCCCAGCGATTATATCCGAGTTCAAGCCGGACTGGCCGAACATCCTCACGGCTACGCCCATCCACTCTCATTAGCGACTTCCTCCTTCAATCAATATCCTCTTTTAGCGTGCCTTGAGAGAGTCTGCTTCATCCTCAGTCTGGCCCCTTATGTAAAAAACTCCCAACGCGCGCGTCGGGAGTGTAAAATTGGTGGAGGCGGGGACGTGCTGCCCGTCCCGTCCGAAGACACGTTATACCAGAATTCTACGAGCGTAGCCTCGGATTTAATCTCACTTAAATGATTCGTCCGAAGCAAGGACCACTTAAGCCAGCCCTAAGTTTCCCCACTCTAATCGGGCCTTAGAGCGGTATCCTATCTAAGTTTACGTGGTCTAGGCGAGGATAGGCACTAGACTAGGCCACGTTAGCTGGTTTTTTAGGCAGCTAAAGCGTAATCGAAATCGTTTGTGTCTTTGGCAGTTATTGTTTCCCACGGTTTTACGAGACGCGGAGCTCGGCTCGCTATCTGGCACCCCGTCCATCCCCGTCGAATCTAGTTCGCCCCCGGAGACTAACGCAAGCGCTCTTTCATAGCTCGGTCAATATGCCGCATGGCTTCCCGTTCTTGAATAGAGTGCCGCTTATCGTACTGCTTTTTTCCTCTAGCAACAGCTAATGATAACTTTGCGCGCCCTCTTTTGTCAAAGTAGAGGCTTAATGGCACGAGAGTCATGCCATCCTGCTTCACGCGCGCCTGCAACTCACGAATCTCTTTTTTGTGCAACAAGAGCTTGCGATTACGATATGGTTCGTGATTCCAGCGATTGCCATGATCGTATGGCGCCACGTGACAGTTCATTAAAAACACTTCCCCATTAATGACCCGAGCAAAGCTATCGCGAAGGTTGACGCGCCCGAGACGCATAGACTTCACTTCCGTACCCGTCAGTTCCAGACCGGCTTCAATGACTTCGTCGATAAAATAATCGTGTCGTGCCTTACGATTTTCCGCAATGGCCCGTTCACTGCGCGCCATCGGATTCACCCCGCTTTCGTTGGTCATTCTCGCACGGCGAGCCAAAAATATCAATTGTTCCGGGTAATGTTGCTTCTAAATTCTCTTGCTATCACATAATTCGTTGATGAGGTGAATTACATGCGTCTAATATGGTGGAAAATTACCCGACCTGACTTCGTGAGAGGTCCAGTGGAGGTGGCAGGCGATGCCTTGAATATTCATTTGCCAGAGGAATGGTCAGCCGTAGATTTGGCACGGATCGAACATGGACACTTAGATAACGAGTGGTTAACACGATTGCAGAAATGGGTCGATGGCTCGGCGCCACGCGACTAATACTGGCACCCTATCGCTCGCGTATCACCTTCACGCGATAGGGACTCATATCGGGAAGCTTCACAACCAGCGACTGATGACCTGAAGGCACGAACGCCTGCCAACGCCGGCCGCCTTCTCGCTCCAGAAGGAGTGGCGGTCGTTCTCCCTGGCCCAAGATGACCAATTCACGCCCCTGCTGTCCAAGCCACCAGTGACCCGGCAAATCATCAATCCGATGCCACACCACCACGAGCGGCTTTTTCCACAAAGCACGCTGGCGAAGCCACAGTGGGGCTTGATTCGGGCCTACCAAATATAGGCGGTTCTTACCAAAGCTTAACGCCAAGGTAAGAAAATGATGTTGTCTTAGTTCCGACCGATTGACCGTACTCATACGTTATCACCTACTTAGATAACGCCACAGACGAAAAAAGGTCACTTCCGTCGCCCTTTCTTTTTCTGAACCACTGAACTCTTTTTAGGTCGCGCTATGGTCGTGGCCGCTAATTGAAAATCAATCCGTCGCAGTTCCACATCTACCGCCGCGACTTGAACCTCAATGGGCTGTCCTAGTGAGAATACGCGGCCGGTCCTCTCTCCCGTCAATCGATAATGGACCGGATCAAAAACCCAGTAGTCTTGCGGTAGGTCTTCTGTACGTACCAACCCCTCAATGAGGTTGGGAAGCTCCACGAACACTCCAAAATTGGTCACCCCCGACACCACTGCCGAATACGTCTCGCCTAAATGATCGTGCATATAGAGTGCCTGCTTCATTTGCACCGATTCTCGTTCTGCTTCCATGGCTTCCCGTTCACGCTGTGAGGAGGATTCCCCCACTTCCGCAACGATCGCTTGCCAGGCTTCTCGATCCGACTCTTTGATGCGCTGTTCCAAATGCTGGCTTAATATCCGATGCACCCAGAGATCGGGGTAACGACGAATTGGGGAAGTAAAATGTGTGTATTCCCGCGACGCCAAACCAAAGTGACCCGTATTGGTGGGACCATAACGGGCTTGCTTCATCGATCGCAAGAGTGCGCTATTAATGAGCTTCTCTTCCGGGCGGCCCTTGACTTCGTTAATGAGCGATTGCAGTGACTTCGGCGTGACCTCCTTCGGGAGGTGATATCCGAGCGCCCCAATGAGCTCGCGAAATTGGTCCATGCGGTCATCCGAAGGATGGTCATGTACGCGAAACAAACCGGGCAGATGATGGTGAAGGAGTTCACTCGCGACCGCTTCGTTCGCGAGAAGCATCAACTCTTCAATGATGGATTCGGCCACGCCGCGACCCCGTTCCACAATATCAATCGGATGCCCCGCGCTATTGAGAATCACTTTAGCCTCCGGCACGTCGAAATCAATGGCACCGCGAGCGACGCGAAGACGATTGAGCAACTCGCGCACCCGATCCGCTCGATGCAGCAAATCGGCTAGTTCAGGTTCGACCGTCAACGTGCCAGAAAGAAATTGGTTCACTCCTTCATAGGTTAAGCGGTGCCGGGTCTCAATGACCGAGCGACTTAACGAGACGTGCTCTCGTCGTCCCTGCTCATCAAGATCAATCCAACAGGTCAGCGTCAAACGCGGCACCTGGGGATTTAAACTGGCAATGCCGTTCGAGAGCCGTTCTGGAAGCATTGGAATAACCCGATCCACCAGATACACGCTGGTGCCGCGCTGACGCGCTTCCCGATCCAGTGCCGACCCTTCCCGAACGTAGTAGCTCACATCGGCGATGTGTACCCCAATGCGATAGCCGTGCGGGCGCGCTTCGACTGAGATCGCATCGTCCAGATCCTTGGCGTCACTACCATCGATGGTCACAATATAGCGGTCCCGCAGATCCTCACGATGAACCAATTCGTCCTTAGAGACCGTCTCGGGCAAGTGCCTCGCCTCATCCAAGACATCCTGAGGAAACTCGGAGCGAATGTGATGCTCCACCATCAGCGTCCGCACATCAACCCCTGGCGCATTGGCCTCGCCCAGTACCTCTTCAACCTCACCCCGCACTGGCCGATCGGGATTAAGCGGCCATTCGGTAATTCGCACCGAAACAATCAGTCCCGCATGCCACTTCCCGACATCTGACTGCCGTGAAACCGACACAATCGGCTGTCGCCGGTCTCTCGGAATAACCCGCCAACTTCCGCTGCGAGTGCGATCTAACCTCCCTACCAGATGCGTATGCGCACGACTCAGCACATCCATGAGTCGTCCTTCTGGCCCCGGAGTCCCGCTGACCCGACGAATCCACACCAATACTTGATCATCATTAGTCGCACTTAAGAGATACCGCTGCGGCACAAAGATATCATCGCCGGGATATTCGGCGTTGACCACAAAACCAAATCCGCGTGGATTGACGCGCAAGGTCCCCACCCGGGTCTCGACACTGATTCGGCCCTCCGCATCACGCGCCAGCCATCCTTCATGCCGATAGTCACTAAACGCCCGATAGAGCGCTTTGGTGGGACTCTTTCCTCCACTTAACCGCGACACGACCGCTTTCTCTAAGATGGGTTCATGGCGATACAGAAGCGCAAACACTTTTTCCGAAAAGTTCTCCGGCATCGGTTTTTTCGACCGGGTTCTGGCCACACTGGCTCCCCTCGCTTTAGTCAAAGTAAAACCTCCAGCCAGGGCCAAACAGGCGTGACTAGAGGCTTCTTCACATCAGATCGGGGCTTAGCCATTTACCATATCCGAGCTAACAACAAGGTGAGTACCGCAAAGACAACCGCCAACACCACCGTGACACGGGCTAGTAATTCGTCAACCCCCTGCTTTTTCCCCCCGTAGCTAGTGGGCTGAGAAAACCCACCACCAAACGCGCCTGACATGCCACCGGTATATCCGGTCTGCAACAAGATGGCAGCCATCATCGCGAGTCCAATTACAACCTCCCCCACAATCAGGGCTATCGTCACCAAACATCAACCTCTCCAGCGGTATCGCAAGAATAATTGTCTATATTATACCACAGCTTGGCTAAACCGCATCCCTTGGACAAACGGCTTTATCGATCGTCCGCCTCAATCTCTTTCATGGTGCGCTGGCGCGTTTCTCGTCCCAAAAATGCCACAGCCACCGCCACCACTAATAACACCACGGTAAACATCCAAAATGCCTCACTGATGGGAGCGTGTTCCGCCAACATCCAGCCTAAGACTAAGGGGCCCGCAATTCCGCCAATGCGACCGACCCCCATGGCAAATCCCGATCCGGTACCGCGAATACTGGTGGGGTATTGCTCTGCCGTATAGGCATAGGTGGTTCCCCAAGCTCCTAAGTTGAAGAACCCCAGTAGCGATCCATAGAGTAAAATCGCCCGCACCCCCACGGCATGACCAAACAAGGTGGCAAAGACTGCCGTCAAAATCACATACCCAACTAAAATCGGCTTTCGCCCGACCTTATCCACCAACCAAGCCGCCGAAAAGTATCCAGGGATTTCAGCCGCCGTCACAATCACGGTATAGCCAAACGAATTTACCAAAGAATAGCCATGATCCACCAAGACCGAAGGTAACCACAAGAACATGCCATAATAGGAAAAGTTCATGCCGAGCCACAAAATCCACAGCATGATAGTGCGGTGAGCAAAACGCCGCTGAAAGAGAGAAGCAATCGGATGGGCCGCACGCGGATACGTGGTATCCGTCGTGGTAGCGGCAATGTCCTGCCCACTTGCCATCGCCATCACGCGCTGCGCTTCATCACGCTTTCCACGGCGCAAGAGATAGCGCGGTGACTCCGGAATCCCGCGTCGCAAGTAGAGAACATAGAGGGCGGGAAAGGTCCCAACAAAAAACGCGACCCGCCATCCCCACAGTGGGATCACAATAAAGGCGACGAGTGCCGCGATAAGCCAGCCGACGGCCCAAAAGCTTTCTAATAGGACGATACCTCGACCGCGAGCCCGGGTCGGCAGGAACTCGGTCACCATGGTGGTGGTCACGGGTAACTCTCCCCCTAATCCCAACCCAACTATAAAGCGCCATAAGAGTAACATCCATAGCGCAATCGACAGTCCCGAGAGTCCCGTCGCAACGCTGTACACTAAGAGGGTCAGCATAAATAATTGCCGTCGACCAAAGCGATCGGCCAGCGATCCAGCAAATACCGCTCCAATGGCCATGCCGACTAAATTGATACTACCCACCACCCCAATCCAAAAGGCATTGAGGCTCCAAGCATGAATTAATGCCGCCATCACAAATGAGACAATACCCACATCCATCGAATCGAATAACGTGCCCATCCCTGCTACTGTGATGAGGCGATAGTGAAATCGACTAAGATGGCCTTGGTCAAACTGCTCCTCTCCGGTCACCTTCCAGTCACCCTCTCTTGACGATAATCCTCATCATATTGAGAGTCAGAACGGGTGGTGAGAGTCTATCCGCGAACGGCGCGTGTTAATAATTCCCACCGTCACGAAGCAAACCAGAGAGAATGGAAGATGAAAAACGTAGTCTCGGGACCAGGACAAAAACGCTACAGGAGCCATTACTCCTGTAGCGTCAATCGTGCTCGTGCTTGGTCCTTATGACGTGGTCTTCAGCCACCAAGCCTTCATGTTGGGCTTCCCTTGATCCTCCGATATCCGCTTTTCCAAAGCCTCTTGGGTCGGCGGTGCCGGATAGACGGCGGGATCCCCGGGGGTCCAGTTCGCGGGCGTGGAGAGCTTCTCCCGCTTATTAAACTGCAATCCGTCAATCACTCGTAAAAGCTCTGTCACGCTGCGGCCCAATGACAGAGGATAATAAATCATGGCCCGAATAATGCCTTCGTCATCAATAAAGAAGACGCTGCGTACCGCTGCGGTACTGCTGTCCCCCGGATGGATCATGCCATAAAGTTGGCTGACTTCCATCTTCAGGTCAGCAATCACCGGAAAGGGAATATGTACCCCGAGATCACGCTCAATCGCAT
>NZ_JBYCKN010000048.1:0-6245 GCF_057473405.1 Sulfobacillus sp. TH-112 | reverse complement strand
CCCATGAACACGTTCGCCACATTGATGAGTTCTACGACAATACCGATGACGATGGTGGCCTTTACTGGCGTGTGAAAGCGCTCCGACACTTCGGCCAGAGATTCAGGCATCAACCGATCGAAAGCCCATGCGAAGAGATTCCTTGTACCGAGCATAAACCCTGTCGGGGTCCACCAGAAGATGGCGAACACAAAACTTAAGCCGATATAGTCGCGTAAGACAGTAGGCATGGAAAAAAATCGAGCGAGAGCAGGAAGAACGTACGGAACATTGCTCGGTAGTTTCGAAGGATCATTGAAGCCGATGTACGCGAGAGCGTTATACAGGTTATATCCGGTAGAGTGAAATACTAAAAGGGTGCCCACAGTATAGAGCACAGCCGAAACCAAGAGACCTCCCATAATTGAGGTGACAGCAGTCTTGCGCACGTTCTTCACCTCGCCGGCAAAATATCCGGTCCACTGGAACCCAGTATAGACTTGAAACGCATAGATCATCGCGAAGATGGTCATCATCCAGTTAATGCCAGAAGTTTGACTTGCCCCCATGTGATGCGCTAAAGCAATCAAGCTCGCGGCATTGTGACCCGTAAGGTTTGCCAATCGGCGCTGAAACACTCCCGACGGGGTTATAGCCATGCCCACAAGCCAGACTCCCATGCCGACCCAAACCAGCCAAAACATCCAGCGCATGTACCGGGCTACGCGTCGGACTCCGGTGATCATTAATAAAGTAAAGAGAAGGGTAAGCACTGTCGCAATACCGAACTCCCATCCAGGCTGTGAAATTTTTGTAATCACAGCGGCGGGAAGTCCCCAAAGATAGAATACTGCAGGTCCAAAATAGCTAATCATGGTGGTGAAGTTAAACGAAATCCACGTTAAGAACACAAAAGTTAGGGCAGTGTTAGTGACAAACCCCACACCTGGGCTTAACGTCCGGCTTACCCATACATAGTCACCGCCTGACCGAGGCATGAGGTTCGTAAAGTAAAGATAGACGGTGCCGAAAGCCACCATCAGAATTGCCGCTAACACAAACGATACCGCGACATTAGCTCCGCTAAATACAGCCGGAGAAAACCCCAACGCTTCGGAAATCCCCACCGGAATGAGCACTGCGGAAAACACTAGGTTGAATGCATCAAAAGGTGATAGTTCCCGCACAAGACCGGTAGCTTTTCGCACAAAGAGCTCCTTGGACTGTGCCATACTTTGCTTAGTCTCCTTTCAACTCAACTTATGATTAGCTACGTCGCCCATTGCACACGATGGTCTTTCACAACCCTCATAAATTGGAGGGCTCGCACGGGATCCACCGCATTAAATGTTCGCCCATCATATTTCAAAGCTGTACCCACAATCGCACCGTCAGCGACAGCCAGGTATTTTTCCACATTATCTTGTCGCACACCGGTATTTACGAACACCGGCGTCCCCTCAACGCTTTCCACTACCGCTTGGAGTTCACTTTCTTCCACCGCACTTCCGGTCATCGGCCCCGATACACAGATAGCATCGGGCAAACTGGAGAAGGCCACCGATCGAGCTATCTCCGCTACGGTTCGGCGTCCAAGGGGAGAGGCAAATTCTGCCGATACGTTAAATAAGAGATGCACCCGATCGTTATCGCCTAACCGAGCCCGAAGCCGCACGGCTTCGGCTGCCCTACTCTGCCACGCGCCCATGTCACTTTCGTAAAGACCCGTAAAAACTTCACGGACAAACTGTGCACCCACTGCATGCGCTAGCGCCACCGCCGACACTGGGTCCCACAAAATGTCGACTCCGTAGGGAATTGATACGTCGTTTCGCAACCGCCCTATGACATACGCCATAGTCCCAATGGCAGACGCTTCCGCTTGCAATTGATAGGGGCGGTCATTCTCATTACAAAACATAACGGCGTCCACCCCCGCTTCCTGCAACGCTTCCAGATCCCGACGGACTCCATCCACCATCACCTCGGTACCGCGAGACACGTCATATAGTGGCGCCCCGGGTAGCGCTGGCAAGTGGACCATCGCAATAATCGGCTTCACCGTATCAAACGTGCTTTTCATCCAACTCAATGGGTTCCCCAACTCCTTTCACTGTCGGCATTTACCACCGATATGGTTACGGATTCCTCTAATTCTGTTCGAACATCCGACCTCAAGTCCCCATCGGTAATCAGCTGGTCGATGTCGTTGAGCTCGGCGATGGACATCAATGCCGTTTTCCCATATTTTGACGAATCTACTAATGCGACCACTTGATTGGAGGCTTTCATAAATGCTTGCTTGATTTCAACGTCCTCAATGGAGTAATCCATCAAGCCCTGTTCCACCGACCACCCCGCAGCCGCTAGAAAAAAGGTGTCGTAGTGAAATCGCCCAATGATTTCCCGCGTGAGCGGACCGACCACCCCCATCTCACGCGGACGTATCCGGCCACCCACCAAATAGACCGTAGGGCGACTCGGCGCCAACAGTTGTGCAATCGGCACCGATGCGGTAAACACCATAAGATCAGACCGCATCTGCAAAAGTCTCGCCAACTCCAACGTAGTCGTTCCCACATCTAAGGCGATTACTTGGCCTTCTTCGATGGCGTCGAAGGCTACCCGGGCAATCATTCGTTTCTTCTCAAGATTCTCCTCAATACGCTCTGTCCAACCCGGCTCAATCCCTAAGGGCACATTCATCGTAGCCCCCCCTCGAAGGCGTTGAACGAGGCCCTGCTTAGCCAACGAGGAGAGGTCGCGCCGCACCGTAGCAGCAGATACGCCGAGACGTTTGGTAAGTTCTATAACCGACATTTCAGGCTCTTGTGTGAGTAATCCCAGTAATGCCTCGTGTCGTTTATTGAGCATTTTCAATCACATCCAATCACATATAAATCATATTACAATCATCAATATAAAACAGCGCCCGCTCATATGCAACACTTTTCTGTTAATTTTCAGCATCAGTATTGAATTTCTCTGGGTACGATTTCTCCCCCAATTCCTATAAAGAGGGGAGGAACATTCTACCACCATCCTTCTCGTTTTCTTACAGCCATTCCACAAGTCGGCTGTGCAGAAAACGGGGACGTTTCTATAAATACACGGACCGTTCACACTACATAAGAGTTCATCCCCGTGTCAAATCTCTTTGGATATGATTAACAAACTGAAGGAATATAGGACGTCGATATAGAAGGAGCCGAATCACTTTCCGCAACTGGCACCGCATTCGCGGTGCGCTGCTAGCCAATCATGTGCAATGTGTCTCGATTGTTAATGGGGTCATTCCCTGAGTCTAAGATCAGTGCGGATCGCGTCCAGCCTGCTGTTCCTAATGCTCGTCATCAATATGTTCTCCCGTCCCAATCCGCTCTACGCGGTCCAACCTTATCTAGTAGGCACGATTACAAGCTTTTATAACGTACGATTGTTTCTTTGAGAGTCTCGACCTCCACGTCGATCTGTTCCAATAGAGTTCGCACACGTTCGGTCACAACCTTATAGTCCTTTTCAAAGCCATCCACTTGAATTAATGCCCCCCCATACCTACTGCAATTGCCCCCGCTTTAAGCCATATCTCTGCCTGTTCGATGCCAATCCCCCCTGTTGGAAAGCATCGCACATCAGGCATGGGGCCATGCAATTCGCGAATGAAACGAAGACCCACAATGCTTGCCGGGAAAACCTTGACGGGATCGCTCCCCAGTTCGCGACATGCATCTATTTCCGTTGGGGTGGTCGCTCCAAGGATATAGGAATCGTGTGATTTTGTCCTATTTTCGCGACGTCTGCCGCCACTTTATAGGTTACAAGGAAGTCTACTCCACTCTCGATAGCGTGAAGAGCCATGGATCCATCCCTGATGGTACCAACTCCAACTAACATGTTGGGAAAGTCTTGCCAAATATTGTCGATCAAGTGGTATACATTTGGAGTGGTCATCGTTAGTTCAACGATACGGATCCCTGCCATGAATAAAGCGTCGACGATTCGTCGCGCATCTTCGGAAGAACTACAACGAATCACCGGAATCACCTTTTACTGGCTCATCGGAATAAATAGTTTCATTCGTTATCGCCCCACTCCCTCCTGTCAAATTCGCACGAAATCCGCTTGACCTTTTCATATTGTAAGTGTCTTTCCATTTTTATTTTCCAAGTCCTGCTCACAGGCGAGCGCAGGACTTCCAGGGCGGGCGGAATCCGAGGAAATTTCCCAGGATTAACCCCCAATAGGCTAACAATGCTGCCCCTAAGACCGGGTCAGCATCGCTAACCTCTATTCCGCGATCATTCATCGCTGACCGAACCTCATTGTAAAATGGAATCCAAGCCCCACCGCCCGTTGCAACCACCCTTTCACTTCGCGTATTCAGGGCTTTCTCCACTGCCACAAGCACATCAAATTCGGACCATATGACCCCTTCGACAACAGAATATGCCAATTGCTCTCGTGTTGTATGAAACGCGACTCTTGCAAACATTGCCCGAACACGATCATCCCAGATGGGACTACGCTGACCACCAAGATACGGAATAAACACTGGAGCATCATCCGACCGTCCTCTCGTGGAAGCTTCAACAAGTTCGTAGTTTTGCGCGAAACCCAAGCCAGCGCTTGCCCATGTAATGGTGGCCATACCCGTTGACATGGGTCCATATACGATGTCCCACCCCGAATCCCATACTGGTGCCACTAGAACTTCCGGCGCAGAGATATGTTGATGTGGTATTAACATCCCGATGCTATCGCTGGTGCCGCTTAAAACAAATGCCTCCCCCGAACACAGCCCAAGAGAAAGGACCGCTCCCAATGTATCACTCCAACCAGCCATTTCCGGAATGCCATGCGGTAGGCCCACCGAGCCCTGGGCTTGGGGAGTGATAAAACCGAGGACTTGATTATCTTCGGTACAGGGAGGAAAAAGTTCTTCGAATAAACCCAATGCTCGAAGAGGCTTCGTTCTCTTGGAAGAGTCCAGACTCACCAATCCCTTGGAGGTCCAAAAGTCCCCACTGAACTGGCCCGTTATTTTCAGGTTAATATAGTCCCTTGGTTGTAATATCACAGAAGCCTGTTGGAACGGGATCGACCAGCGTACAGAGCATTGCTGAGCTGCTACAGCAATCTTGGGCTCAAGAAGGAATCAGGATTGCGCTCGATCCGATGAGCCCGCAAACCGTCCGCGGCATGGCCGGCACGCCAGCGGATGCCAGTAAGTGGGACATCATGATGGGTGCTGACCTCAATTGGAGCTATGAACCCGATTTCTATCGCACGGGAGACGACCTGTTTTCCAGCACTGGCGGTTACAACGTGGCTGGATATGACAATCCTACGATGAACCAGTTGATTGATGATACCTATTTAGGAGGTACCGCGAGTCAAATAAAGAGTCGCCTCAATGCCTATCTAGCATATGCCGCGCAACAGTTGCCCATTTTATGGCTCCCCAACAAATATGATTTAGACGTTGTCAATAAAGACGTGGTTGGGTTTACCCAGCACTGGAATACCTTACAACAATATGTTCCCGACAATCAGCTTCTTCTTAAATAGGGAGGTTTGGAAGGCTCTGGCATCGGCTAGAGCCTTCAATTCGATATCAACGAGCCAATAGCGATAGACGGAACGAACCGAATGTCCCGCACAGGCGGGGATGACCCACCTCCATCGCGGACCCCGTGGAACCACGCTGAAAATGATACTAATAAGAGCCGCCCATCAAGCCCGATATGGCGTAGCGGCGCGGATGAAAACGAGCCTGCGGTCTACCGCAATGTCAAGGAATGCCACAAGTGGGGCGAATCTAGCTTTCGAACCTATGTCGTTTGACGCGGGTGATGGTGTTTTACCACTAACCAAAAACACGAAGCGGTGCACTACCCAATGAAGTGTCTCACGGAACTCTGCGGAGTATACATAGATGTCGTCGAGTTTCCCCACGATGGTGGTGAAGAAGCGCTGAATCGGGCCATCGCCTATGCTCTGACACCGAAAACACGAATGCTAGCCTTATCATCCGTCAGTTCCCGAACGGGCGTGGCTCTTAACATCGAGACTGTGCTAACTGCTATTCAACTCGATAGGCGCGTGGTTTGTAGTGATAGCTCTCATGCCGCACGAATCCAACACTCTCTATTGTCCGCTCAAGTAGACTTTTGCGTGTTTCAGTGCCACAAGCGGCTCTTTTCCCCGGGCAGGTACCGGTTGCCATCGGTCAGTGAGCGAGCACGTCGGGAACTTGATGTCCCCTT
>NZ_JBYCKN010000047.1:0-15193 GCF_057473405.1 Sulfobacillus sp. TH-112 | reverse complement strand
GACGAGGTCACGCATCACCTGCCAACGGATGGCAGGATCGGCATCGAGCAACCATTCGAGGACTGACGCCTCAACCTTATCACGGTGCGGGTCACCGAACATACCGTACACTCCTCCTCGAAAATCGTTTCAGCACTTTCAATTCAATCCAAGCGCTAATCGTACCGCGATTTTCAATGCCCCTAAATATTGAGAATTCTCGGTGGATTAGCTGAGGAAACTCCTTGATATGCTGTCATCCCGAAAAAGACTCACGACACAATGAAAACCGCATACGATACACCCCCTCTACGCAGATAAGGAGCGTCCGACTGACATTCAGATCACTAGCCATACACACGACCCGAGGAGCATTCCGGCAAAAATGGCCCGCAGGTCACGTCTCCTCTCTCACAGGCACCGGGAATGGTCTTGGCATCCGGCGACAACTGCTCCCGACCCAAGCATATCTTCAATGGTGGTGCGAAGCATGCCACTCGGGCAGTCACGTCGAATAAAATCCGATATCGCTTGGGAATTCCCCTTGAGTACGGCTACTACACATCGACCGAGGGTAAGCGCAACCCGCGGGAATTGCTGGACGGTGACCCGCCGCCTAAAGCTATCCGTAGAACCCGCGAAAAAGCCATTTATCCTTCGATGCGAACAAACAAACCGCTCAGATCACGGGCTGCCTCTGCGTGGCTCATCCAAAAGTTATGATTGCGGGCGTCGCCTCGATAGAAAAGGTCATCATAAGTTAATCGCTGTTCCTCGTGGGGGAGGCGTTGAACCGCTGCAACCGCCAAATCGCGCAATTGGCGGGGCGTTTGGAACGATTCATCAGTAAGCGCATAATAGACGGCCAGCTTCTCCACTTCATCGATTTGCTGCCCGCGGGCCGCCGCAGCCCCAAGAATCTGACTAAACAAAATCACTGCTTTGTCCTCCAGAACAGGCGCAGCGATTTCAAAGCGGCGATCCATCGGCACACGGTCAAGCATGTCTTTAGCCTTGCTGCGCTTCAGCATATTAGCCACCATGCCATCAATGTGTGTCGTGGAACTGCCAATGAGGACAAAGACCGCCGACCGGTTTTCGTTCAGGTTCAAATCGAGAAGAGAAAAAACATCCTCATAGGGCCAGTTAACATCGGCACGAGCATCAATCTCATCCAAAAGGACCAGAACCGGTTTGTCCAACTCGTTGATCACGCGCAGCCCTTCCACCCAATCCTCCCGCCCCAAACGTGCCAGGTTGAGTTCTACATAGGAGACATCCGCGCCCAGAGCACGGGCTGTCTCTTGAATGAGGAACGATTTCCCGCTGCCTGGGGCCGCCCAAATGAGAAAGTTTTCGTGTACCGTGCTATGGCCTCGCAACGGGGCTGCAATGCGTCCTTGCCAATCGCGCAACTGGTTGCGAACCCGTTCATCATAGCGACGGTAATTGCCGATCACCGTACAATCCGCCAGTGACACACGATTCATGGACCGCGTCGCGATCAGCGCGCTGTCGTCCCCTTGTTCACGGCTTGGCACCGCCACTAGCGGAATGCTTTTCGTACGCACAGCGGTCGGTTCGTTACCGTGCTCGCTAAAGTCGTTCGTCAAAGAGTCCTGGCTCTTAGCCCGATGAGCCGCAGCCAATGCATAGCGACTAGCTTTAGCCACGCCCAACGCCCGGCCCATCTCTTGGGCCGCCGCGATACGGTCATCTGGCATGCCAGCACGAGCTGTCGCCATAACGGAGTCTCCCCATGCCTCCCGCAATGCAGGCGATGTCTCACCCGCTCCCGCCAAAAGCGCCACAGACTCTGCCAAGAGGCCCCGCAAAGACATCCACCCTGCCACCGGATTTAACGACTCCCCCAATGCAATATTCCCATCTACGGCTGCTGTCAGAGCCTCAATCATTAACAGTTCAGATTCCTCTCGGTCTCCCATGTGCTCCTGAGCGAGCGCCAGCAGGATTTGCGCTTGAATGAGGTTCGGGACCACCCGAAGCTGCTTAAAAATATCTACCGCTTCCGATACTAAGGTGCGCGCCTTGGCCCAGTCCCCTCGCAGCCCAAACCCCGCTGCGCGCTGGGAACGGGACGACGCTTTCTGGTACAAGGAGACCTCGGGAATCTGATCCGCACGATCTAAGAGCTGGTCGCCCTGACCCCACCGCCCCTCGACGAATTTCACGGTAGCCAGAAGCATCCATACTTGCGCTTCCGCCGGCGTGCCACGCACCAACGTCAGACACTCCTCAAAGTAGCCGCGCGCACGTTCCGGTTCCAACATCCATACTTGGCCCGCATAAAGAAAAACGCTCTTTTTCACCTCCGGGGACACGACATGATGGCTCATCACGTCAATGGCATGGCCCAACAAGCGGCGGGATTCCGCCTGGTCTCGATCAAACGAGGCAAGAATACCTGCCTGGGCCAGTGCTAAACAATACTCGTCGACAAAATCAGTTCCATCACACAACGATAGGGTTTGCCGAAGCTTTTCCCGGGCTGTAGCCACTTCACCAAGACGGAAGTAATAATTTCCAAGCGTGGCTGCTAGTTTCACGGCGCTAACTGCGTCCCCAGCGTCGACGGCCGCGCTCCAGCTCGCCTGCAGGTTGCTACCTTGCACGTCGACGTACGACCAATCATCGCTAGCCGTTTGCGTCCGCACCAACGTGGCAAACTCGGCATAGTAGGTCCACCAGCGCTGACGCACGACGGCCAATTCCCCGGCCTCATGCAGTTTTTCAGCTCCGTATGCGCGAATCGTTTCCAGAAGGCGGTAATATGTGCCATGGACCGTGCTAACAGTTCCCAAAATAGACTTTTCTACCAACCGTGTCAGATACTCGAGGACATCCCACGCGTCAGCATCGTCGTCGGAGATCACGCTTGTGGCTGCTTCAAGGGAAAATGTGCCGATAAACACCGACAGTCTCCTCCAACTAATGCGCTCCCCATCACTGAGCAAGTCATAGCTCCAATCAACCAGCGCCCGCAACGTCTGCTGTCGGGGCAGAGCGGTCCGGCTGCGGCCTGCAAGAAACCGAAACCGGTCGCCTAACCGGTCCGCAATATTTTCTGGTGACAGTACGCTGACTCGAGCGGCCGCTAATTCCACTGCCAGAGGAATGCCGTCGAGCCGAGAGCAAATTTCAGCGATGGCAGGAGCATTCTCCTGGGTGACACAAAATTCGGGGTTGGCCGCACGTGCGCGCTCGACGAATAACTGCACGGATTCACAGAGTGAGAAGTTTTCAAGCGCTGGCAACTGTTTCGGATCTGGTGTCGCAAGCGGAGGCACCGGCCACATCGCTTCGCCAGCTACCGCCAATATCTCGCGACTGGTTGCGACGATATGCACACGCCGTGTGTAGCGGAGCAACCCAGCTGCTAATATTGCACAACCTGCAACAACATGCTCACAATTGTCCAGCACTAAAAGCATAGATTTATCGAACAGCACATCAGTGAGTGTGGCGATAACCGACTTGTGGCTAGTGACAGTAATCCCCAAAATTTTCGCCACCGCTCCGGCCACCTCGGCGGGATCGATGAGCGAACTCAGTTCCACCAAGTACACGCCGTCGCCGTAACGGTCCAGTAGATCGGACGCCGCTTGAAGCGCCAAACGAGTCTTTCCGCTACCACCCGAACCGGTCAACGTGACCAATCGATGAGATTCGATAAGTTGTTCAACCTGTTCAAGTTGGCGCTCTCGCCCGATAAAACGGTTCAGTTGCGCCGGTAAATTGTTCGGGATAACCTCGTCCACCTGTTTCATTACCTCCTGCTTCGGCCCAATCAAAACCAAAACCCCATCCACGTTCCAATCCAAGGCGGCTCTTAAATTCTTGTGACGCCATCATATGACGGAGTTGTGAAGCGGGTCAAGAACCAAGCCTTTCGGCTGCCGCGCAGCTTGCCGTCCTCTTCATCATTCATAGCCTAACATTCGAGGATCGCCGGCCGATGTCCTGCTTGAGGCTTACGAAGCCACTCAATGGGCTCTCCAAGGGGGCAGTGAGCGCGAAAGACCGGGTCCAAGTGGAGAGAACAAGAGTCCTAGCCGACTTGACAACCCTTCCCCGCCTGAGAAGAAGTCGCTAATGACCACCGAGTAATCCCTTAAGCACGTCTTCCGCACCTAAACAGCGGTAATGGCGGAGTTTGATTGTCGGAATTATTCGCAGGAACTGCAGGGCGGGATGGTGACTACCGCTTTAGGTCAAGAGCGAGGGCATCGACCGATCGACAATTGCTATCCTCAGCCCACAAGTACGCTAATATTGGAGTTAGTGGTAAAATCCGTAGTTTTACTAACCAAACCAAGACTTCCTGTGCCCCAGAACTATTGTCGCCAGTTTCCCTAAGTTATCCGTAAGTTGATTTTCGAACGCCATTGTCTCATCGTCAGTACCCGTAATGGCGTGCGTAATCTCATGAATCAACGTCCCCGCGTACGACTCCACCTGTTGCAGTTGGTCTCGTCTAATGATGATGCGTGATTCAGCCCTCTCCCACAACCCTGCTGCATCCGAACCGTTCCAGTTTAGTTTCATTGTATCTGAAATCAATACCTCTTCGACAACCTTCTTGGTCTTAGGGAACCAGTTAAGAATCGTTTGAGTTTTGTCGAAGACCTTTTTCTCGCTAGACGTCAATTTACTCGGTGGAACAAATGCAAACTGGAAGGCATTGTTCCACTCACCTTCGTCTGGACCCAAGTTTCTGGCGTACGATGACATAGACGATAACCGTTTATATTCGGTGATCACGTGGAGTTCATCTTGGTCGGCTGTCCAGTTGGCTATCCCCACCACGACGGAGCAAGCCTTCCGGATTCTTCGGACGGCTTCGTCCACTTCCTGTTCACTATCAAGTCGTCCACTAATTGTTAACTTGTATCCCGACCACCAGTCATGGAACTGGACGACCCCGACGAGATGACCGTGGCTCTTGGCGCCGCACAGGAGTGTTCTGGCCCTACCTATGAGGCCAGCTACTAAAGATATTCCACCACGAGCTCTCCAAGAACGAATGATGTGGACGGTCGCTTAACGTTTCGGGAGACTGCTTTGAGTGACTTGCGCCGCCACGACCAATGGCGGTTGTCATTGAAGCCGCCTGCCTCGCCTATCCGGGACGAAGTCGCGGAGGCCATCACACGAAAGCGTGAGCCATTCCAAGGGTTTGACGACCTCCCATACCCCGCTGTATCCGTTCAGAAATCACGGCTTCCCGTCAAACGTTGTCTGGTCGATGTGCGATCCAAGCAGTTCGTTGTCTTCGTACCCCGCGGTGCCGATGGGCAACCGGAGGTCGCCCGTATACGACACCCACGCCAACAACCGCTATTCTGATGGAAGGCCACCTCCCCTTGCCTTAAGGTAAGCGTTCTGATACGAGCGTAACCCGGCGACGACCGGGATTAGAATGTCCGCACTCTAGTGTCGGTTGCCACGATACGCTAGAACCCTTGTACATCAACGAATGCGTGGTTTCTTATGATTTACGCTGTCCCTTCCAAAACGCCCGTGCCGTGGCTTCGTGGCGACGCCGTGCTGACAGATGCCATGCGTCCGATCACATTACCAAACAATGTCCCCGGCGCCGGGACACAATAATAACCCGCCCCAAGGGGTCGTAGCAACCCCGAAGTCTGCACGTGGTGTCTTAGTTATTGGGGTCGTCATGTCTCCGCGACACCCGGTCCCTCCACGTATCGGGGTGTCGATGCATGTGCATCACCGCGATCACCAGCAACGTGCCATCGATAACACGATAAATCACTCCATAGGGAAAGCGGCGCAATCGGCAACGCCGTGTCCGCTCCGACAGAAGCGGCCAGGCCTCGGGGAATTCGGCGATGCGGTTCAATGTCTTTTGCACCTCGACCGCCAATTGGTATCCGAGCCCTTCGCTTTGCTGGTTGTAATAAGCCACCGCATCCTCTAATTCGGCCGCGGCCACCTGGAGAAATTCGACGGTCATTTGCTGGTCGGCCGTTGAATCCGGCGAAAGACCGTTTCAGCCGGTAGGGTCTCCATGTCTCCGCGTTCATACGCCCGCAAACGATCTTCGGCCTCGGTGCTCCACGCCGCGTCGATCTCTGCCCGTGCCGGAACATCGAAACTGGCCAGCAATTGCTCGACCAATTCAGCACGGTCCATAGGGGGCAAGGCCATCGCTTCGGTCAGAATACGCCGACTCTGGTCCGTCATCATTGTCCCTCCAATGCTCATATTCCCGTTTCACGAGCTCTCACTGTTATTATACCAGTCAGCTTAAATGTCATGGTGCCATGCGGGCGATCCACCGTCACGTTTCTGTACTCTTGCCCCTGGTCGCAAAATAAAAATCCGCAATCGCTTGCGGTGTAAGGGTTTTACGATGGTGTCCCCGGCCGGATTCGAACCAGCGACAACCGGGATTAGAAGAACCGCACTCAGGTGTCTACGGTATCGCTCGGATGTCACGAAGTCCTTGTCCATCAACGAATTCGCATTTGAGTGTGTCCACCTTGTCGGTACCAAACTACCCGTTCCATTGCTTCATGCTGACGCCGTGGTGACGCGCGCCAACCGGCTACATACCTTCCAATCCGGCACCACTACGTCAGGGCAAGACTTAAGCATCAGCTCCCACGCCTTCCGTCCATCTGGTAGGTCATGGAATCGCTACCACTCGTCCATTTGAACAAATTCGCGTGCCGTCATGACGCGCGGCGTCGTAATGCCCGCTTCCAAAAAATCCTTGTCTCCGGTAATGAGTATATCCACATGCGCGACAACGGCAGCGCGAAGAATAGGACGATCCGAAGCGTCGCGCACGAGAACTTCGTCCGCGATGCCGCCAACGGGTGTCTGAACCACCTCCACAACCGTCAAGACCAGCGCCAAAAAACGTTCCAAGGCCGGGATTTTGTGCGGAAACTTACGATTAAACACCCGCCGTAGTTCGTCAATGTTTTGGTCAGTGATGAATCCATAATTGGGATGAGTAACCGCTTTTACGTAGGCTTGATACGGAACCCCGGACGGATTTAGCGAGGCCGAAAGAAGAATGTTGGTATCAATCAACACCTTCACAGTCAATCGGTTTCCTTTCGCACCACTTTTACCAGATCCATGACCGCGTCGTCCGAACCTAAGCCGACTTTCTCCGCCTCTCCTACCATGTCCTGTTGCAGCATTTTCATCGCATAAACGGCCGAATTCATCAGAATGACGCGATCATCCTCACAGATGAGCGTTACCCGGTCGCCTGTCGACAACCGTAACTGGGATCGAATATCTTTCGGGAGTGTGATCTGTCCCTTGGTCATCACTTTAGCATTATCAATGATGGGCACCGCCATGTCTTCGCCACCTTTCTGCCAAACAAGAAACTATCCCTACTTTCCCTACCATTATGATACGCGATGCGCACGAAAAAATATACCCCGTTGAAGCCGCTTCGGCCTTGGAAGACCCAGCCACATCGATGTTTTCTTTAGCCTCACCGTACTCTTTCCCGAATCAATCTATCTTAATCTTAGACTCCGCATGTTGGCGCGAAGAGTTTTAGGGATTTAAATACACCAAATCTTTCGCAAAGGAGGCGGGCCCGGCCATCACGAATACTGTCGCATGGACACCTTATTTACCGAAAATCCTGATAGGCCGCTATCCGGCCCGAATGTGCATGATGCAGAATCTTAAGGATTGAAGGAATTGGCCCACGGGTTTCATGCGGAAGAGTGCTCCATGTTGGCGCGCCGGGGACCGAAAATCCCGCGTTCACGCGTCCATGACGTCGCTACGATAGTCTGGGGTCTGGCGCCATCACCGCTGTCCCCCGACGGATCGTCTATTACGTCTCTTGGGTCGAACCGCATCCATCGGCTCTGGGTGACGCCGTGTGGGACAACGGAACGGAAAACAAAAATAACAAAGCTAGCAACCGCTTGCGGGGCAAGGCCTTCATGGTGTCCCCGGCCGGATTCGAACCAGCGACGACCGGGATTAGAAGGCCCATACTCCGGAGTCTCAGGCGTCTTCCTATGCGCTGCAATCCTTGTATATCAAACAGCCCGTGGGTTCCGAGCATCTACGCTGTCGCTCCCAAAACACCCATTCCATACCTTTGTGGTAACGGGATTTTTCGCCCTACAGCAGTCGTCAGCCCTCAACCAGTCATGGTTTGAGATAGGCACTACTCATCTATTCCCCCTCGACCGCCGCCATCATGTCCTTTGTTGACGTGTTTCCGCACCAGTCGCGTCGACGAACGATTGTCGTGGCGTTTTAACGACCCAACTATGCAAAACTCCCCGCATGGATGGTTCACCCGGGATTAGTCCTCTATAGATTAATAAATTCGGATACGAATAACCCCGCCTGCCTCACGAGCCACGATTCCGAACGAACATGGACCCCATAGCGTCCGCGAGAGGGTTTGCAAGGGTCGTCGCAAAATGGGTTGCGGATACGGAGTGACGAAAGATTGGGATTACCATCTTCTCATGAGGCCGCCCTCATCAGCGAGACTATTGTCCCCGAATGCACACGATTAACGCCTTGAAGCATTGAGCGAAGTCCGGATCCTCCATCGTGGTCTTGGGTACCATCGGCCTTTATGGCAAATAATCGGGCAACATGGTTTGGGCTTGTGAAGCAAAATTGGGAACCGTTTTTTGAAGTGATTTTAGGATTCCGGGGACCGAATTCATCGGCTTACGTCTGTTCGATGCAAGGTCCTCAAGGGCATGAAAAAACTCCTGTGAGGCAAGCTCCAATTGATAGCACAAAAAATCGTCCGGATGCTGGACCTCCGTGTAACAGAATCCTGCGGGCACACGGAAATCTTTAAGGACCAATACGTCAGCCCTACTCGCTATAGCGGCAGCCAGCACATGGCGGTCTTTCGCATCATTCGGCATCGCTGGAATCGCATGCGTATAGTAACTGCGATCCACCATGGCATCGGGGAACGCATCGGTCATGATACCGAGCAAATAGCTCACACCAGCCTCAGCTTTGGCGGCATCCACTTTCCCTTTTTTGATATAGGTCCGTTGCAACTCATCCAAAACGTCTGGGCTCCACCGGACCTGACAGATGCCGACTTCCGCAATGGTCAAAATGACATCGCGGAGATTCGTAGGAAATAGCACGCAGGTGTCCAGAAACGCAACGAAAGCCATGTCTATGGCTCCCGTTCATCGAAATCATCCGACTCATACAACCCTAAAGACTCCGACACCCGCACCATCTCATTGACATTGGCTTTACGCAGACTGTCCCGTGTGCTCTTGTAGTCCAAAAGATCGCCCAACCGTACCCGACGGTGAGATCCAACCAGGTGATAGCGAATCTTCCCCTCTTCCAACAAACGAATCAAATAGGGACGGGACACCTGCAACAAATCCGCAGCCTGCTGTGTCGTCAGCGCCTCTTCGTAATGCAAAATGGACACAGAATTGCCCTTAGCCAGTTGTCTTGCTGCTTCCATTAACACGCGAACCAGCGGAGTGGGAAGTTTCACCTCAACGCGCTGCTCATCCACCAGGACATAGTTCGTGTTCGGGTGTGCAACCAAGTCGCCAGCCACTCGCTTAATGGTTTCGAGATCGTGCTCGTCTGGCCCGATTAATATTTGATCCGCCAAAATGCTCCCCTCCTCTGTGGCTTAGTCTACCCGTCTACAATCGCATTATACGCATTAACCGAAACAAACGCAACGGTTTCCTGGGGGAACCCGAGGCACGATCTTCGGCAGTCCCTTCGCTAGCCGACGTCGGCCGTCCCACGGAGATCCTATCAGAACACCTTTATTGCTCTCGATGACGCTGTCGTCCCGGAATGACGTGGGAGCGGTCGGCACTACTTGGCACGGTGCCGCACTGACGTCCGACACGTCTTCCCCTATTAGGCCTGACAAGCTCAGCAAGCGGGGATTACTTAGCGTGCAAAGGAGGGGCTATCCAGCCCGACTATACATGATTCGCCGCCTCAAGGATTGAAGAAATGGGCCCATCGGGTTCATGCGGAAGGGTGCTCACTGTCGCTGCATCAGGACCGAAAATCCCGCGCGCACCCGTCCATGACGTCGTTACGCTAGTCTGGAATCAGGAACTATCACGGCTGTCCCCCGACCGATCGTCTACCGTGTCTCTCCCACCGAACCGCATCCACAGGCTCTTGGTGACGCCGTGGGGGATCAAGGGGCGGAGAACAAAAACAAAAAATCCGCAATCGCTTGCGGTGTAAGGGTTTTATGATGGTGTCCCCGGCAGGATTCGAACCTGCTACGCCGGGATTAGAAGAACCGCACTCAGGTGTCTAGGGTGTCGCTCGGATACCCCGAAGTCCTTGTCCATCAACGCATTCGGGGTTGCGTATATCTACGCTGTCGCTTTCGAAATACCCGTTCCATCACGTCGGGGTGACGCCATGGTGACGGATGGGATGACCCACAATGGGGTACCGAACGCAAATCGGTTGCCGCACATGAACTTCCCATATCACGCCTGGTTCGATTTCGACACTACACTCCTGACTGTCGGCTGGGCTGGTCAAGCCCAGTTAATATTAAGGACGCATCATCGAGTGCCCTGACGAATTCCTGAGTGTCAAGTCATCAAAAGATTCATTAGCGGTGAATCTGCATCGCGGACATGGCGAATCGTCCACGTCTGGTATCTAGACGTGAAAGCTTGATGCAATTAGACTGAGAGCAACCTTCACTCAAGGAATTGATAATTTAATGGAAACCGTCGTATATATATTTGGCGATGAATCGGGGAACTTCGACTTTAGCCAAAAACGGGGTGCTTCACGCTACTTTATTCTCACCACGGTCATGATGAAAAGTTGCGCCGTAGGAGATGCTTTACTTCAATTGCGAGGGGAGCTGGCATGGAAAGATGTGCTGCTAACCGAACAGTTTCATGCGGCATCAGATCGACAAGCAGTCCGTGACCAGGTATTCAATTGCCTCGCTCCGTTCAATTTCCGTGTCGACGCCACGATTTTAGAAAATCGGAAAACCATTGAGCGCTATCAGACCGACGTGTCTCAGTTTTATCGACTAGCGTGGTGGCTACACCTCCAGTATCTAGGCCAATCAATCCACGGCGGAGACAAAGCTCTGATCGTAGCGGCCTCATTAGGAGAGAAAAGAAAAAGACAAGCATTCTCGGATACATTTAACGACGTGGCCCGACAGACGGTATCCCACGCGGATTTCCATACCGCCTTTTGGCATGATGCGACGGATCCGTGTTTACAGGTAGCCGATTATTGCGGATGGGCTATTCAACGAAAGTGGGAAAGCCATGATGATCGATCCTACGCGCTGATTGAGCACCAAATCGCCAGTGAATTTGATGCATTCCAACGCAGTGCTCACTATTACTATTAATAACCGCTCATCTGATATGTCCGAGTAGCCGGTTGGAGACCTCGCGAGCTCTCAGTGACGTGCGTCGTTCAAGAACCTCCCTGACCTTGGGTCGTTATACCTCGTTCATTACATCCGGGTATTCTTTTTTTATTAGCAGAAAAAAGGCCAGCTAGCAGACATTCGTCTGCAGAGCCCCATGGACTCTTTCGCCAGCCGCCCCGAACCATATTTAGCATAACTCGGTACTGACAAAGAATGCAATGGGCTGGAGGACTTGGTTAACCACTGCATGACCTCTGCGCAACTCCCCACCGTAAGCCAGGAAGGTATTCCAAGCTCAGTTTGGAGTATACGAAGAACATTATGGTAGCGAACGGCTTAAATTGACTGGGAGTTGACGCTGTCCAGCGTCTGGAATTGCTGACGATCACGTTTGTGGCGACCCGTTCCCGTACGATCAATTATAAATTCGGGTGCAGTGTCGTTATCTCTGATCTCCGGAGCTTTTGCCGTGGATGCCGAAAAGTCCTGCTTAGGCCCCGTGGGAATCGCTGGGAATAGGTAGCCCTCAGGTTTTCCGCGCCTTGACCGATTATAACGCCAGATCGGGGGATAGCCGTTACACATGAGATTCTAAAAGCTACCTCGCTTGTGTGTTAGGACATGCCGCCTACCGGCTGATCCTAGCGGGTGCGCTATTATCGCGTCCCGCGCCTCCTCGCCGATGGGTTGGTCACGCGTCAGGATGGCCCCAATGGGTTCGGTGGTTGGCGCAACTCTTGCGCTACGATCTCCTCATTCTGGACGATTAGGTCGTGCATCAGGCCTACCACGTCGCGATGTAGGGGGAATCGATGCCCAAGGTCTTGCCAAATCGCTCCCCTTTGGGTCCAACAGAAGCGATGACGACCTCGTAATGGGACAGCACTTATTGGATTACCTGGTCAGGACGTTTCGGACGGACTGGCTGGACAGATATTACTGGAATCCCTGGTCAATTTCGTTGTAATATGCAGGCTCGCCGTGGATGTCATGAAGCAGGAGGTGAGGCCATGGGCAACGTGGAAACACGGCCGATAACAGTAGCCCGATGGGGTGATTTGGTGTCGGTATTCGGACGTCGAGGGGACGCCCCCGGATGGTGCTGGTGCCGCCTCTTTCTCACCCCCAACGCGGCTCGGCCTATGAACGCATCTCCCAACAACCGCGAGGCTCTGTACCACGAAATTGAACATTCTGTCACCCCGCCCGGACTTCTCGCCTATGTAGACGATCAACCGGTCGGCTGGACTCGGGTCGGACCCCGCGACGGATTACCCGGGGTGTATGAAAACCGACGGTTGGCACAGGTCTTGGGACAAAATGATGGCAACGTGTGGTGGGTGACGTGTTTCGGCCGTGGATAGCCCTCATCGCCGAGCCGGCGTTGGCCAGGCGCTATTGCAGGGGGCGAGCGCGGTCGAAGGGTATCCCGTCGATGTTGCTCGTCTTCAGGCGGCCCGTGTATCAGGGCCTGCTTTGTACACCGGAACGGTGGCCATATTCGCAGCGGCAGGCTTCAGTGAAGTCTCCCGCCCATCGCCTTCAAGGCCCGTCATGAGACTAAGCCTGTGACCAGTGGCAGCGAATATGCGGACCCCGATCTCTAAAGCCCCGAAATTGCCATGGACAGGCGTGGCGCGGGCGGATCAGGATCAAACTATGGACGCCCTTTGATTTTACCAGAACGTTGCACTCAATCACTATAAGACCCGTATATGCATGATTCAGCACCTTAAGGAGCGGAGGAATTTACCCAGAGGTTTCGTGCGGAAGAGCGCTCAATGTAGGCGAATTGGGGGCCGAAAGTCCCGCCATCACGCGTCCATCAAGTCGCTGCAATACCATGGAGTCAGTGGCTATCACCGCTCTCCCCCGACGGGCCGTCTACCACGTCCCTCGGATCGTACGGTATCCATGGGCTCTTGGTGACGGCGTAGTTTGTGGGCGGGCCGGCCACCAAAACAAGAAAAACCGCAATCGCTTGCGGTGAAAGGGTTTTAGGATGGGTCCCCGGCAAGATTCGAACCTGCGACGCCGGGATTAGAAGGCCCGCACTTCGGGGTCTCCCCGATGCGCTACACTCCTCGTCTATCAACAGATTCGGGGTTTCGAAGCATCTACGTGGTCGCTCCCAAAACACTTATTCCATGGCTTCGTGGTGACGGATAGATACTGGAGCCACGTGGTATTTCGTTCTTCTACGGACACTGCATGGGAACTCGCGAGCAAATTGTGCAGCTTCGCACTGCCTTCCCTGGCGATCCGGCGGTCCCCCTACTACTCGAAGACGGATGATTTGGGCCCTCTAGGGCGCGGTGTGCCACCGTTTGAGCCGTCGCTCCATGCGTTCGTCTAGTTCATCGCGAATGCGTGCCTCGTCCTGGGTTGGGTCAGGTACCGGGGCGACACGGTTATCGTCAAGGAATTGCAGTAACAGCCCCCGATTCCGTAAACCGACGCGGTCCGCTGCTTCGCCACTCGTTAAATATTCGGCGGCGTAGAGAGCGGACGCCACCCGAATCCGCAAGCCATCGAGGCCTTCTTGCTTAACCAACGTGCGTGCGTCCTCACGTGACATTCCCACTATGGCCCGCAAGGAATCTAACGTGGCATCGTCCACGTCCATCGCGTGTTGGCGGTTCATGGCCATTAAACGTTCCCTCCTAACCTCTGCAAACGAGTCCTCGCCCACTCGACAAACGGCTGGGGCGATCGATTCAAGGACTCCAATCCAGCGGTTCGCGCACTTTTCAAGTAATGGAGTTCTCCCATTCTGGCAACACTTGTACGCGCACCACACCATTGCCATCCCGCGGTCCCTTCGGCCAAGACAGCTCCGTTGACCCGTGCGCGAGCACACTTAAGACGGGCCTGCTGGCCCTATAACATTGTTGCCTTTGTCCGTCTATGAATTTCTAAAGTCCTGTCGCCTCGTGGCTTCGCAACTTTATTTACGGGGGTTTTTCTTGCGTGATACATGGGGAGATCGACGCCGTGCTTCCCACCGAGGGCTACTAGAGAGAAACTCGCGCAGGTTGCCTCGACTCTTAAAGTGGCGCAATCGCTTGTCCGCCACGCGAAACACGACGTCGAGGTTGCGTCTCTCGATGGTGAGAATATAGACCACGCGCAGGACCTCGACCGTTTGTTCGGTCACGCGAAACACGATGCGAAGACCCGCATCGCGCAACTTGATTTCCTTGCATCCGTGGAGCTTAGTTGCGTATTTGTTCTGGAGCGGCGTTCCTACCTCGTCAGCCCGTTCCTCAAGACGCGCTAAGGCCTTGTCCACGATCGTCACCAGGGCGTTATCGAGTCGTTGATATTCTGTGAGCGCATCCGCATCGAACCGAACGTCGAACCGCTGATTACTCATTTCCATGCGAGCGCTGAACTCGCCGCCAAGGCACAGCACTTTCCGGATGGCTCTCCAGCCGCTCAATGCGGGATTCGAGTACGCTCGCCTCATATCGTTCTTCGAGCTCCAACAGCCGTTGGTACAATATTTCGTATTGGGTGTATCCCAATAGGACCGTGTCCCACCGGCCGTTATCCATGATAAGAATGGGCTGCTCTTTCGCGTGTTTGCGGATCTCACCAAAATGCTTCACAGCGTCAGACGACTTGACCATCTGGTCCTGGGTGAAGCTGGGCTTATCCATCGAATGGTCCCCCACCTCTACACCGTCCTTTCCACAGCGTGCCCGATTCTAATCCTATTATACACACGATTACATGGGAAATGTTACGCAACATGTTGCTCTGGATGGGTCGTGCTAT
>NZ_JBYCKN010000046.1:0-28499 GCF_057473405.1 Sulfobacillus sp. TH-112 | reverse complement strand
GCTGAGGTCGCAAAATAGAAGGCCATCACAATTTCCCGGAAAAATCCGCTGATACGACTGACTAAGGTGGCAATAAAAATAAGTGAGGCGGAAAATCCGATACTGCGTTTTTTCGCACCTCGGCGTGACTGACGAAATTGCGCGTCCAGACCGGCGAACCCCCTCTAATGAATAGAAGTATTGTAACCTTCTGGAGCCAGGACTACCACTAGTTGGTGCGGCGAAAACGTGGCAGCTAGCGGTGCTCGATCGAGTGGTAAATCTTTAAGATTGTTGAACGGTGAGCATTACGGATACAATACAGGTAAGAAATGTAAGGACTGGTGCCCATGGCAAAATCGCCGAAACAAAAATTTTCATGGAGTGTCGCCTCGTTGCGCGACTTAGTATTGGTCGTCATCGGCTTTGGAGTGATCGTGTATGGGCTCTGGTTTCTTCTGTCTCGCCTCGGGCGCGTTGTACTAATCCTGATCTTGGCCATTATCTTTACGATTACCCTGAGTCCGCTCGTGGATCGCCTATCCCTGAGGATGAAAAGGCCCTGGGCGGTATTGATTGTGGTGGTAGGAGCGGTGTTGGTCATCGTGGGCGGTGGCTCGATATTAGGTACTGTCATGACCGGGCAGATCGTCACGCTTGTTAAAAAAATCCCTGCCAATGCCCAAGGCATCTCCCATTGGGCACCGGGATTTTTGGCATGGCTGAATCATAACGATGTGCATGTGAACGCGGTGGAGATTGAGAACAAGGTTCTAAGCAATGCCGGGAAAGTGTCGACGGTGTTACTTGACCAGACCTTCAATTTTGTGACCAATGTGATAGGCGGCGTGGTGGATGGCGCCATTGTGCTCTTTGTCACCATCTATTGGCTTTTGGATGCGGAGCGCATGCAAGTGGCGGTCTTGCGGTTAATGCCGGAACAGCATCGGGACTTGGTTTTGGCGGTGGAGCACACGCTCACTCGAGTGGTGGGAGGATATGTCCGAGGCCAGCTCCTGCTATCGGCGGTCGTCGGTTCGGCCTTTGGCGTGGGCAGCTGGATTATCGGCTTACACTATCCGCTACTGATTGGTGCGGTGGCGGCCGTGATGGAACTCATCCCGCTCTTGGGGCCCATACTGGGCGCCATTATTCCTCTGGTGATGGCCTTTTTAGGGCATCCTTGGGTTCAAGTTCCAGAAGTGGCAGTCATGTTTGCAGCAGTGCACCTTTTGGAGTCACAGATCTTAGGCCCGCGCATCATCCGCTCGCAAGTGGGATTGCATCCGGTCTTGTCCGTCTTAGCTCTCATGATTGGCGCTGATTGGCAAGGAATTTGGGGAGCGCTATTTGCGGTTCCGGCCGCTGGGATTTTAGTGGCGGCCTGGGTGGCCGGGGTGCGCGTCTGGCGGGAACGGGTGGTGCTGCCGAGTCAACATGCAGATCCGTCGGCGGTATCGACAACACAAACATTACGTGGCCATGAACGACCGGGCGTGCCGGATAACGGGGGATAGTAGAAAAGGTGGCACGGCGGCGTCGGGCGATGCAGCACCCTTCAATGGAGGTTTTCTCTGAGCCGGGTTCCTGGCGCATCTTCAAGAGAGTCACCTGGCGAGAGATGACGCACCTCTGAATGATATGAAAATACTTCACTGCCACTTGCCGACTCTATTCAAGGACTCGTTTTAGTCATTGGGGGGCTTTGAGAAAATTCGTGGCTCGTTTTCCCATAAATTTGATCTCAACATCCGAACTTTTATAGCGTGGCTTTTCTGAGGTGTGGCGATGGCGTCCAAGGCCCACCGGCGACAGCCAAAAATTCTTTCTTGATGGCCAGGAAATGCCGTCACGGCGGCGGATGTCGAGGCGTTATAGACGTGGAGGGCGGCCTTATGCGCTCATATCGAGGAGGAGTGTCCCATTGTGAGCGCTGGTGAACGTGAGGATTCCAGCCATTTCGGGTGATGGACCGAAAGACTGTCGTAGCTGACGGATATAGGGAATACTTGGCCATTGTGATGAAAGCGCCGTTATGGCAGAGTCGATGAAGGGCCGCCTAGAGGTCCGCCGAATGGTAATAGGAGAATGTTTTTGACCCGATGCGATCCCATTGGGTCCGGTCATGTATGGGGAAGGGGCTTTTATGCATAAAAGAATTCCGGTACTTGCCATAGGAGGAATATTGGCCATCGGAGGGCTCTCAGGATGTGGGAGTAGCCACGCGGCCAGTCTTTCGGTTTTGCATCATCAGCGACCGCATCATCGGTCGACGAGTCACCATCACTTGGCCGCTCAAGTGTATGTTCCGAAGCCCACGTCAATTCCGGTGAATACCAGTCCGGGAAAGGCGATAGAGGTGACCGGGACTAGTACTATTGGAGTGCCTCACATCATGCAGATATCAATGCAATCATTGCCGAGCATGCTGAAGAATTATGCTCTCGTACCCATGGAGATTCCCTGGCCGACCAATTCCTCGAAGATTATGTACTATAATCCAGTCGTGACCCCTCCCAATATGGAACTGGGACTCACCAGTGGATATTCGGTGACGTTGACAGCACTCTTGGGGACGGTGGCCTCTTTTTCGACCGACCTCTATGGGAATTCCACACAAGCTGCCGCTGCCGTTATGAGTCCACTCATTGAAGCGCATGTGACGTTTCCTCGTTCCGCGGTGGGTGTCGTCACATCCATTGGCAGTGGCATTACGGCCCAATCTTTGATGGAAGATGGGCTGCATCTGCTCGCGTGGCGTGAAGGACAATGGTCCATCGTGGTGGCAGGTGCCACGTCGTCTCCGCTGTCGATATCGGAGGAAGTTGCCGCCTATCTTCACGTGAATTATCTACCGGCGCCGGCGCCGGAAGGCACGGGAGTAGGCACAATTCTTGTCAGTGATACGTCCAAAGGAATCACTAGCACGACCGCATGGCAAGAAAACCAAGTTGCCTATGAGGTATCTACCTATCCTGCGACAGCCCATACCGTGGATGAAGATCTCTCTCTGGTGGTGGGAATGAAGAAATATTCAAGTTAGTGAGATAAACTACTCAAAGACGTGCTATTCTGGAATAAAATTCTAGGGGGTCATCCCATGGACCAGCAATCCACTACGCCTCCCAGCAAAGATGATGTGTTGGCCATTTTGAAGGCGCATCGAGATTTGGGACCCGAATACGATAGTCATCTAGCGGACCAGATTATGGAGCTTTGGCCCAATAGCCCAAGGTCGCGCGAACGCATGCGTGTCCGCGGCGAGGTACGGTCACCGCGAAGAAATCGTAGTATTGCTTCGTTCTAGTCCTATCCATTCCTCTCATGGCCATCGCAGGCGGTATCGATCACGGAACTGGTGTGCTCGCTGTGCTCGGATTTGACGCCTTAGCTGTTATCGCCACAAGCTTCGGGTCCTAAGCTTTTCGAACAGATTGGCCATCGTTTCAAGGGTTTTTCATCTGCACTTCCCGGCAGTCGCAAGCTCCGCCCTTCAGGGCAGGGTCATTGACGGTTTTGTAACCTTTCGTAAGATGGGCTGCGTTTTTATATGAGACAAGACACGTTGGCATCCGTCCATGCATATCAATGGATATCTGGCGTTATGCGCATAGCAGGGCTTTGGCGAACGTATACTAGAGCTCACAGAGAGAGTATATAGCTTGGAATGCTACTCCTAGATCTTACATCTCTCCAAACTACTTGCTATACTATGTGTGAGATGTTCTTCGTTTTTTCCGCGTGCTCGGTAACGTTTGTTGTGATTCATGCAAAATCTTCGGTAATGGACCCGAATTTGGTGTGGGTGACCGCAAAATACTGACTCGTGTAGGATATCAGTGAGAAAAGGGGGATTACGATGGACCAGCGGTGTCCACTTTGTCATGAAGGGATATTAGAAGAAATGATTCCGTTAGAAGGAAAAGGTTTTATTCAATGCTCAGAATATCCCGCGTGTCGATTTACGGCCGACAGTTGGGATAAGGTAGCCGAAACTAGTGCCCGCTTCCATCATCCGGTGATGCCTGGACAATAGAAAGTACCAAAGGGTATGGAGCGCGACGTTCGGCTACTGACTGAGGGCCGCTATACGACTTGGCCGAACTCCTCCTCGCCTGCTGGATAGACTGATGGTTAGGGCATGGCACGACATCGATCTATAAGACGCGGATGCCCAACCATTGAGCCCCCGAACGACGATTCTGCGCGGATTTTGAATTTGTGATCAGGGATTTTTAGTCCAACTATCGTAGCGTATGAGGTCTGCATTCGATAAAGTGCCTTCTATTGCATAGATGACGGGGCTTCCTTAGCGGCGGCCAACAAGAGATGATGGGAATCCCCAATGTCGGAGACATTGAGACACTGACAGGCGAGACTAGCGCCTGTCAGATTGACGTGTGCGGGTTTCATCTCCGCGTTCTTATTTATCACCATCAAGGGAATGATTGTCAGGGACGCCATCGACCCATAGAGTGCCCCATGATCGAAAACGCCGATGGAGAGTACACACTACCCAGTAATTCTCGGGACCATATGCGGAACGGTTACTTTGTTGGCCTCGTACCGCGTAGCGATTCCCTGTTGTGACATTCTATGTGCAGTGAACGTTGATATCGGTTAGAGAAAAATGCACTGCTTTTTATGGGTTTATCTAAACGATTGACTCAGGAGGTGTGTCATGAAATATCGAATCTTCAGCATCGTGAGCGTGGCATCCATTCTTGGGATTGCGCTTAGCGGCTGCGGGCAGGTTATCGAGGCGACCACTGTACCGCCCCAGCACTCCTCATCGGTTCAGTCATCGGCCAGTACACCGGCGTCCGTCCCGTCTGCATCGACCCCATCTCCTTCGCCACATCCATCATCGACATCGGTGACCTCATCGTCCGGTAGTACCGCGCCGGCTTTTAATGGAACGGTGAGTCGTGTGGTGACGGGGCCTTCCGGTGAGAACCCGATGCCCTCCGGCTATCGGGGTGTCGATGGAGAAATCTATCAGCCGACGTCGGATCGTTTGGAGGAATCCATTGCAGGAAGACTCAAAGGGAACCCGTTTGTATTGGACTTCTATTTAAATTCTCCCAACGGCCTGACGATAGGCATAACCTACAATCATCATCCGGTGTTTTTTGGTGCGGGGCCTTCGCCGACCTTTGATGTGTTGAATTTTACGGGAGACGCGGTGATTCTTGGTGCTCCGTCAGCGTCGGCCTATGAGGGATATAACCTGGTGACCGGGAAGGTCATAGTGCACAATATGGCGGTTCTGAAAGGCTATTCCTATATTGGCGTGCCGTCGCACATGTTAGGGATTCCGCACAGTCATTATCCGGTGACGATTCCTTCAGGGTCGTAAAAGCGGCTATCTGCATCGTCGAGAAGACCCGAAAACCGGGCGCTATCCAGCAAGATCTGCTGGCTCTTGTAATGCGTGACAAACGTAACCTGAGTGCGAGAGGCCATGGGAGTAGCTATCGTATTGTAGTGCATCTGGGGTAGTACAGCGCGACCACTCGGTGGTGCCGACGGGTCTGCCCTTGGTTGCTCGCTGTGCTCTCTGACATTTCTCCAATGATGCTTCTATAGGCGGCGGTTTTCCATTCACGATCGCCATACGTGGTCAATTTTTTTGCTCATCGGCAGTGGGCCAGACTTTTAGGACTTCCCTAAAAAGGTACCTCTCAGAGGAGGAGTTCTGCTAAAATAGAACGGATATGGATAGGGGGGTCACGATGCAGGAAAGGATGGGAATTTCAAGTCGTTTTCCCGAGCACTTTGACGCCTTTCCGTGGGCCTATTACGAGGTGAAAGATGTCAATGGCGTCTGGCATGATCCCATTCGTCATACCATACCGATGGTGAGCGTTTTCGGGGATAACCGCCTTTCAAAGGCGCATCCAGATTGGGTGCAGATAGGGCCTGAGGGCCTTCGAGGTACGCGAGAGGCACGCTATTTTGACTGGGATACGCTTTGTCCTTCCCATGATGAGGTCTTTGAAACGGCGCTAGACTGGGTGAAACGGGCGGTGAAGGATGATCCGTTTCCGGAAATTCGTTTGGACGATCTGAGTTTTGCGCGAGACGGATTTTGCCAGTGTCAGCACTGTCAACACGCGATGGCGGATCGCCATATGAACTTTTTTGAGTATCGCCAGGCGCGTCTTGAGGAGTTCATCGCCCAAGTGCGTCCGTTAGTGGCTCGCTTGGAGTTGACCGTGTTCCCGGATCCCTTTCCAGGGCACTTGGAACGGCGTTTTGGCTTGGCGCTGGATCATCTATCCGAAATGGTGGATCGCTTTGTGGTCCCTATTTATGACATGCACTATGCCACAACCTATTGGATTGAAGTCTTGGCGTCGGCGTTTGCAGAACGCATGAAAAAACCCTGGGTCGTGGAGTTATACGGCCTTAAGGTTCCCGAAGAAGCGCTCCTTAGGGCTTGTTCGGTGGCATTAGCGTACGCCGATGGTGTCGTGATCGCCTATGATAACCAGTTGGAGAAACTGATACGTATTAAAAAACAGTTGGGAAGCGCATGATGACCAATATGGAAACGCGACGCCTCGATTGGCCTCAATACCAAGACGGCACCTGGGGATTTCTTATCGCCATGCCGAACGGAGATACCTTCTTTCCGCGTAAAATAGCGGTGGACTTGGCCTTGACGCATTTCGAGGATCGGTATCAACATGTCTTTTGGTGGTGGGATGTCTTTCTCGAATTTCTCGGCACGGCGCAATTTTTGCCGGCCATTGACTTTCGTTCCGAAGGGCTCATTCCGGTGTGGCGCATTCTGGACATTGAGGAGATCGTACGGGGGCGGTTCAAAGAGTTGCCACTCACTCCTGATGAGGTCGCCTACTTGAGCCTCTTCTTTAACGATTCGGCCGATGACTTTATTCGCCATCATGCGCCCGATTTGGAAGCGAAACGGGCTATCGGCGGGCCGTTGGGGCGTCGCCTGGTGGCTCGATTGATGCGTCCTCGAAGCCTCTGGGATGTTAATTCTGGTGATCGCCGGCTATTGCAAGCGGCTCTGCGGGAATGGGAGCATAATGCCGAAGAATTGGCGCAGCGAACCCGGAGTGATGCCCCAATCGTGCGCATTACGGGATTTTCTGGTGAGGCGCTGGAAATCGCGGTGGACCACCTGACTCAGCGCGAGTTGGGGGAGTGGGGATTGCACTTTCCCTTATGGCACCGCTTGCTCTCACTCGGGGTGGACGCGCGGGTGGCGGTCCTTGACGAGGAGGCCGAGTCACTCTGGAGAGAGGAACTGCCACGGTTAGTGCAAATGGGCGTCAAGATTGAATTGCCCGCAGAGTGGAAGAATCCGAGAGTGCGCGTGCGAGGAAAACTTCACAGCGCTGCACCGACCAAAGACAGTTCATTTTTTGGATTGGATCAGATTGTTGATGTCGACTGGCAAGTGCTGATTGGCGATGAGCCCATGGACTTGGAAGACCTTGAGGCATTGGTACGCGCATCAACGCCGCTCGTGCGCTTGCATGGACAATTCGTGGTGATTGATGACGCCACCTTAAAGGAGGCGAAGCGAGCCTATGATCGGGCGCGCAAAACCCGCGTAAAAATGGCGGATGCACTGCGCTGGGCGGTCGGAGGAATCGATGAGGGCATCGAGGTGGTGTCCTCAGGACAGGTGTATCAGATGTTGTCGCAGTTGATGGGACCATATCCCGAAGCGCAGCCCATGACGATTTTTCAGGGTGACTTGCGACCCTATCAACAAGATGGTGTGCAATGGTTGCTGCGACGGATGAAAGGGCGAGTTGGCGCACTCTTGGCCGATGATATGGGGCTCGGAAAAACCGTGGAAGTGATTGCGGCGCTGTCGCGATTGCAGGAAGAGAACCAATTTGGTGGACCGGTGTTAATTGTCGCACCACTCTCGGTGGTCGGTAACTGGGAGCGCGAGTTTCATCGCTTCAATCCGACCTTGACCATCGGGAGCCACCTGGGGACCGCTCGGGAGGGGGGAGACGCCCTCTATGCCTGGGCCTGTCGCCACAATGCGGTGTTAACCACCTATGATGTCTTGCTACGGGACGCCGAAGTTTTGCGACGGGTGCCATGGATTGGCGTGGTGGCTGATGAGGCTCAGCAAATTAAGAATCCTGGGACCAAACGAGCCCGAGCCATGCGTCAGATTCCGTCGCACTGGCGTATTGCTTTGACGGGTACGCCTGTCGAGAATCGAGTCCATGATTTATGGGCGGAGATGGAGTTTTTGAATCCCGGCTATTTAGGCAGCGAACGCGAGTTTCGTCAGCGCTTTGAGCGGATTGGAGATCCGTCACTGAGAGATCTTCGAAAGCTCCTTGGGCCGTTTGTCTTGCGGCGAATGAAAACCGATCCGACCGTGATGCCCGATTTGCCGCCCAAGGTCGAATTACGCGAGTGGACCCATCTCACGCCGGAACAAATTGCACTATATCAGGCGGTAGTGGATACGCTGTTTCGGGATGTGTCGTCGACGATGACGCGCATGGCACGTCGCGGAGCCATTGTTGCGGCTTTAACCCATCTTAAGCAAATTGTGAATCATCCCGCCTTGTATTTGCATCAAACCGGGCCCATCAAAGGGCGGTCGGCGAAACTCGACCGGTTGATGGAACTATTGACCGATATTTTGGATGCCGGGGAACGGGTCGTGGTGTTTACGCAGTATGTGTCTTTCGTGAACCTCTTGGCCCCCTATTTGCGACGTCATTTTCATGTTCCCATCTTGACCTTTCATGGTTCGTTAACCAAAGCGGAACGCGATGACGTGATTGCCCAATTCACCGACAAGAACGGGCCTCCCATCCTGTTAGCCTCTTTGAAGGCGGGGGGCGTCGGGTTAAATCTGGCGTCGGCCCAACATGTCATTCACTATGATCGATGGTGGAATCCAGCCACTGAGGACCAGGCCACGGACCGGGTGTGGCGTATGGGGCAAACTGAACTTGTGACGGTTCACAAATTTGTGACCCGAGGGACCGTAGAGGAACGCATTGATACCTTGATTCAAACCAAGCGACAATTGTCTGACCGCCTCTTATCAGACTCTCAGACAGAGTCTTGGGTATCGGACCTCTCTAATCGTGAGTTGCGAGAATTGGTGGAACTGAGGGAGAGCATATGGACGGATTGATGGTGGCGTGGGAGCGTGGGGTCTACGAACTATTGGGTGAAGAAGCACTCAGTCTAGCGCGTGCTCTCTCGCCAGAAGAATTGCAAGGCTATGGCGGGGTGTTACGAGGCACTTTTCTGGAACGCGACCATCTGCCGTTGACGGTACGCCTCGAAGTAGAACCATGGAGTGTGGAGGAGCGCTGGCAGATCATGGTGGCCGGCCGTCAGCAGGGTGAGGAAGCTTTTTGGCAAGAGTTTGCCAGCGCTCCCTATGCACGCATTCCCTTTCTTCGAAACGACTTTCATAGCCAATGCAGCGAATGCGGGGAAACGTTCTGCATTCATGGGGCCGCACTCACCTATTGGTGGCTTGTGCGCGTCCGAGAGCGCAGCGGACTCATGTTGCTCTTGCTCAATCGCCGCGGTCGTCCCATGCGTCGGAATGTCCCGGGGGAAGCGATTGCGCGGGTACCGATAGCGCTCGGAACCAATCTCGATCGGACTCGCCGAGAACTGGTGGCCATTGTCGAGTCGTCCGTTAAGGCCGCCTCTGAGGAACGTGATAATCTCTTCGGAGATCGTACCTCATTCGAGGTACCCTGAAGCCCAAGCATGGGGTGTCGTAGCGGAGGAGGTGGGGCTAATGAAGCAAAAATGGTACCTGTTCGGGCTGGTTGGGGGCTTCGTGTGGACGGGTTGCGGACTCACCCATACCGCATTACCGTCGTCCAAAACGGGGTATTATCGAGATCACAGGACGCCAGCGGTTTAGAGGCACAAGCCCTCGCTCGCCACCGGATCTGGCGTTGTCACATGGTATCGCCTGCGTCTGCGCGACAAGATGGGGTATCCGGCCCTCATTTGCGGGATTGCGGTGGATCAGCCCGAAGTGTTGATTAAATTAACCTCGTATCATGATATGGGTGCGGCCTAACAAGAATCGACCCGGCTGTTCTCCAGGGCCAAAGGCACTCGCCACATCGAGGACCGTTCGGCGTCGGTTTCGTTGGCGGCAAGTGGCACTCTTGCAATCACTTAGTCGCCCCGACAACCGCTAGGGATGCCCCAACAATCATGAAAGGTAATGCGCTGCTACCGATTAGCTGGCCATCCACGATTCGCATCTATACGTCGCTTGCGACCCCTTTGGAGAACCTTTTCAGATTGATAACACGGTGATTGGACAGGACGGACAGGGGATTGACGTAGCATTAAAGGGGCCGAAAGCCCCTTCAGTGAAGATATCGGGGGAATTTTGGGGGGGCGCCAGTGGGATAGGCCGGTGGCTATTAATATCTTAACCGGGGAAAGTCGGGTCGTTACATTACCAACGTCGCAGTCTGAGATGCTGCAGCAGGCGCTATGGGAAAATCCACCGGTTTTTGCGGGTGTCAGCTCACCACGTCTATATCGGTCTTGGGACGGAACTGGGAGTGTTTCCATCAAATCCGCTGGGAGTGGCGTCCGTCATTCATGACGGAATGGTCTCTCTGAGCCGCGTTCATCACCGCATTGAGATGGCGCGCTCTCTCCTGTCTGATGACTCGTGGGCGTCAGTAAATGCTGATGCCGCGTTTTGGAACTGCTATGTGATGGATGACTCCAGTCCCAGCGCATGTCCCGCAGGGGTGTTGAACTTTTCTGACCCGCGGCCGTTAAGCCAAAGTCTTACGTATTTCAATCATGGTTCGCTAGACCCGAATATCATATGGGCACTAGACTTACCGATGAGTCCGCTAGAGCAAAAAATGCGCATCGCATCGGTACACCGGTTTGATTCGTCACTATCGGCGAGCTTATTGGGACCGTCGGTAGTTTACAATTCGGCTGAGGCATTCCGTGAAAGATATCCCGATGGACCGCCCCAGCCGTTGCCCGGATATTACCGTAAGGATCATCTCCATTGGGCAAAACTCTCTTAATCGCTCTAAATGGTCGGGGCTCGGTTAGTGACCATAACGTGAGTTGGGGTTAATACTTTGGACTCCGGTTCGATGATGTGTCCGCTATACACGACGACTCTCGCGATCGCCCAAAAAAGTTTGCGGCTGGCTTACGAAATGAGCTTCATGGACGGACTCGTACCAATAATGGCGGCACCTAGGGGCGACTCATAAATGAGACGAATTTGGCCGCTTTCCCCGACCATCGCCGAAGTGTAGTTTAAACGATATCCGCCCGTGATGGCCATAAATACCGGTGCGGTAGCGTCATTCCGAACGTTTTCTGCGGCTTGCAGTCCGGTGTTGACAACCAAGCTGCCACTGGCCGTTGCGGGGAGCCATTCCAATTCTGTTAAACGATAGCCCGAAGGGGCATCGCTGATCGCGAACGACAGTTCCTGAGACGCGGAGTGTAGCACCTGCACTGAGGGATTGGGGACATTCTGCGCCATCAAATTAATGGTGCCTTGTGGCCACACCACATCCACGTGATTCACGGTGGTGCTGGTGTGGCCTTGGCCTCCTGAGAACACCCAAAGGATTTGATAATTGGCGCGGGCGGGGTATAGATAGACGGTCGTATTGGCCGCGTATAGAACCTCCCCCGGCTGTCCTAGGGCGGCCACAATGTCGGCATCGGTGATGTTTCTCACACGTACCGACTGAGATCGTACGTCAAAGATCTGCTCTCCTTGGTTTGTTCCGAAGGCTGCCGCGTGCGAGGTATAGCTATAATAGATGCCAGCACCAGCTGCCGAACCGCTGACATTTCCCCAAGCCGTTTGCATGACGCTCAGGTTTTGTCCATCACGAAAGGGAATGCCCGGCGCTTCTCCCCTACCAGCGGCAGTGGCCCACTGCTTGACTAACTGCACGCCTGTGCTGGTGATGACATTAGTGGGTGACGGCGGAGCCGATTTTTGCGACGATGGAGACAGTGGGACAGAAGTAGACGCCGTCGTTGAGGGTGTGTGCGAGTGGTGAGACGATTTCGTAGCGGCACGAGTCGGCGTGCTAATGGATGATCCACAGCCTGCCATGCATAACGATCCGATAGCCCCCAAGGCGATGAGACGGACACTCTTTAACATTGAACCATACCTCCCGACGCGACTTGGGATTGACCATATCATCACCATAACGCCGATGATATCTCTAAAGTTACGAGCATAGCATCCTTATGGCAAATAATCGGGCAACATGGATTGGCCAGTCAAGCAAAATTAGGAACCGTTGTTGACGTGATGTGAGGATGCCGGGGATCGAAGTCATCGGCCTACGTCGGTTCGATGCGAGCTCCTCAAGGGCAAAAAAACTCTTGTGGGGGAAACGGCCCGAATGTGCATTAAGGACACTCAATCCGAGGGCAGTATTTCGACGGGCCAATCCACGAGGTTATGAAAAAAATAGGCTAATCCGCTGAAGTAGAAGACTATCCAACCGTAGATTCATAAGACTCAAAACAACAAGTCGGACCGCTGGAAGGGTAAGACGGCTTTCCCCGCCGCACGGCCTTATATGCTGGGTGAACATCCGGGATCACTTCAAAAGGGCAGGTTTCACGCTGACGGCTGAGTTACAATGAAGAAGAATGAGGTCAAGTTCAAGGAGTGTCCGATGACAACTGAAATTCCGCGAATACTGATCGCTGCCCCATCAAGCGGCAGTGGAAAGACCACCGTGACTTTAACGCTACTCGATCATTTTACCCAAAATGGCAAGCGTGTTCAGCCCTTCAAAGTGGGTCCCGACTATATTGACCCCAATTTTCATCAAGCGGTGACCGGACAGCTATCCTATAATTTGGATAGTTGGATGGAATCACCCGCAGAGGTCTCGAGTCGATTTTTTACGGTCAGTGGCGGTCGCGATCTGGCGATTATCGAAGGAGTAATGGGTCTATTTGATGGCAAGGATGCCGATTCCCTGGTGGGATCGTCCTGTCACCTAGCCGCCCTCATCAAGGCGCCCATCTTGTTGGTGGTGGATGTGTCTGCCATGGCACGCAGCGCTGCTGCGGTTGTTTTGGGATTCCAGATCATGGCGCAGGAGGCCGGATGTGAGATAGCGGGCGTGATTTGTAATCGTGTGGGTAGCGAGTCGCACTATCTTCTGGTAAAAGAGGCGATTGAGTCGGTGACCAAGGTGCCTTGCTTCGGTTATCTTCTGAAGGATTCGCAGATCGAGATGCCGGAACGGCAACTGGGACTCAGGAAATTATCCGGAGAACAAATGGCTACGGTGTTAGAGCGGCTGCGTTTAGCCAGTGCTACTAGTATCAATTTTGCCGGCATTGAACAGATAGCGAATAAAGGATCGACCCAGGTTAGTGAGAGGGAGCCGTCGGTCCTCTCGTCGCCGCGTGCGGTGGGCCGACCACCTGCGAAGCGAAGTCAAACGCCTTATGTCGCATTAGCGTATGATGAGGCCTTTTGGTTTTATTATCCCGCCAATCTCGACATGCTGCGCATGATGGGGGCGGTCATCATGCCCTTTAGCCCCTTGGCTGGTGAGCCGATACCTCGACAAGCGACGCACTTGTATTGGGGTGGCGGTTTTCCAGAACAGTATTTATCGGCACTCGCGAGGCATGCCGAACAGTTGGTGGAGTATCGTCATCGGATTTTGGACGGGCTGATGACGCTTGCAGAGTGTGGAGGCAATATGGCACTGCATCAGGAGATAACGGGTCTCGACGGGGTATCCTATCCGATGATCGGAGTGGTGCCAGGAGGGGTTCTCATGACAGAGCGTCTGAGTGCCTTGGGCTATCGCACGATCGAGGTGCAAGAGAGACAGCATCCGCTTTTCGGCACACGGTGGCGTGGACATGAGTTTCACTATTCCCGGGAAAGTTCAGCGGTGGCGAGTGCGAATTCGCCTGCCTACCAGGTGTCTGGGCGGGGCAGATCGTGGTCAGAGGGATATGCTCGAGAACGCCTACTCTCTGGCTATCCTCACTTCTATTTTCCTTCCAATCCAGAGGGAGTGGAGAAATTTTTGTCGTTGGCCTAAATCCTGAGCATAGGGACATCTCGTGGAACGGCTACATAAAAAGAGAAGGACAGCGTCTTATATCGGAACATGATGGAGGTCAGGGGGAGTTCGGTGCGTATTGAACACGAATTAGCGTTAGCACTGGCAGGAGGATTTTTTGCCTTTGTCTTAGTGTCAATGATTTTGACTATGACGCGTCAGGTGGTGCGGGAGCCCACCGAAAAGTCTTTGGGTGCGATGCGCTTTATGGGACTCGCGATATTACTGCTGGTCTATGCTCTGATTGAAGAGTTGTTGTTTCGTTGGCTTCTCATTGGTCAATTGGGACGGGTTATTGGCGTCATCCCAGCCTTTTTAATTTCGATCATCGTGTTTGGATTGGCCCATCGCGCCAATGGCAAATTAAATTATGGGGCGTATCTCAATTTAGGACTGGTGGGGGTCATTTTAGGGTTGGTGTTTTTGCATTGGGGAGTGTTTGTCGCGGCCGCGGCCCACGCGGGCTGGAATTTAGCGGAATGGGGTCTCGGTTACACGGTGAGTGGGGAGAAAAATCGGCGGATGCTGCCATCTCCTGCCAAGCGGGAGATTCGTGGTGAACCCTATGGACCCGAAGCGCATTGGAGTGCGACGGTCGTCATGCTGATGGTGCTACTGATTTTGGTGGATATTCATCGCTAAAACTGATTCGTCTGCAATATAGTACGCTAAATTAATTATTTGACAATCACCAACCATTTGGATAATCTTAAGTTATTCAAGTGAGGTGAGTGTGGTGAAGGAGATTCAGGACACGCATATTGAGATGGTGCTCGAACGGATGCACGGTCTCAAACAAGCCTTCAGTCTGCAACAGGAAGATGCCTGGATCCATAGCGACTTGACATTAGGCCAAATCAAGGCCTTCTTTGTGATTGCGAAAGATGGCAATCCATCGGTCGGTCTCATCGCCAAGGAACTCAATGTTGGACTGTCGTCAGCCAGTCAGGTCGTAGATCAACTGGTTCGCGCCGGTCTAGTTGAGCGCTCTTCCCACCCGGAAGATAGGCGGGTGACCCAATGCGTGTTAAGTCTGAAAGGACAGGACTTGAGAACGAGTGCTGAAGCGGGATCGGATATGCTCCGGACCTGGCTAAAGCGTATGAGTGAGGATGAGTTAGCGGCTCTGCAACAGGGATTAACCGGCCTCTTGAAAGCCGCAAGTCATCATGAAAGTGGAAAGAACGGAGGAGAGAATAAATATGGCAGTGAATAATGCGACGATGGGTCAAAAATCCCGCACCCACATCGATCCCTCAAGGGCACTTCGCTCGCAAGTGAGCCAACAGCGCGTTGTGATGATTCTCATTAGCGTGATGCTCGGAATGTTGCTCTCGGCAGTGGACCAGACCGTCGTCGGTACCGCCATGCCACGGATTATTGCGGATTTGCATGGATTAAAGGAGTATGCTTGGGTGACCACCAGCTATCTTTTAGCTTCGACGGTCACCGTGCCCCTATATGGCAAGCTCTCTGACATTTACGGGAGAAAGCCGTTCTATCTTTTGGGGATGGCAATTTTCCTAGCGGGATCGGCGCTCTCTGGCACCTCGCATGACATGACCCAATTGATTTTATACCGCGGAATTCAGGGGCTCGGCGCGGGAGCGATGATGCCTATTGTCTTGGCCATCATCGGCGACCTTTTCCCACCCGCCGAACGCGGTCGTTGGCAAGGGCTATTAATGGCGGTCTTCGGCTTTGCTTCGATTTTAGGACCGTGGGCCGGTGGAGCCATTACCGATAACTGGGGATGGCGCTATGTGTTTTACGTGAATATGCCGATTGGAGCGCTGGCTTTAATCTTCTGTGCCATTGCCCTGCCGTCAATGTATCGCAAGACCGAGCATAAGGTGGACTATTGGGGCTCGTCCATCTTGGTGGTGGCGGCGGTTCCCATGTTACTCGGCTTTTCCTGGGCTGGTAATTCTTACGCTTGGGGCAACTGGCACGTCCTAGGGAGTTTCGCACTCAGCGTAGTGGCCTGGATCGCTTTCATCTTGTGGGAGCTTCGCACGCCCGAGCCGATTATTGATCCGAGGCTCTTTAAAAATAATATTTTCGCGGTCAGCGTCGCGGTCTCTTTCTTAGTGTCGTTGGGGATGTTTGGCGCCATTATGTACATCCCGCTCTTCACTCAAGCGGTGGTTGGTGATTCTGCCGCCAACTCCGGAATTGTTCTCACCCCGATGATGTTGGGATTTATGGCCTCTAGTATTTTGGGCGGTCAAATCATGTCACGTACGGGGAAGTACAAGATGCTGGCCATTGTGACCATGGTGATTTCTGTCGGAGGTATGCTCCTCATGTCGCAAATGCATGCCAGTGCTCACAATGGGCTCGTCATTCGGGATATGATAGTCACCGGTCTCGGTATGGGAACCTTAATGAGCCTTTTCACCATTGTGGTTCAGAACGCGTTTCCCTTGAGCATGATGGGTTCAGTGACGGCAACGGTGCAGTTCTTCCGTTCCATTGGAGGCACCGTCGGAATTGCGATATTTGGTTCTATACTGACGGCTCGGTTTACCCAAGAACTACCGAAGCAAATTCCGGCCAAGGTGCAGGCCGTATTGCCTCATAGTGCACTCGCCAGTATTTCAAATCCTTCGGTCTTGCTGAGTCCCAGTGCGTCAGCGCAGTTAGACAACACTTTTTCAAAGTTTGGTGCCGCCGGCATCGCGTTGGCCCATTCTCTATTGCACGGAGTGCGGGTGGCCCTAGCGATGGGGACTGACCGGGTGTTTATGCTAGGTGCTGTTCTAATGGCCTTGGCGCTCGTATCCACGTTCTTTCTCCCAGAAATTGAACTGAAGAAGTCCGGACAGATGGAAATGGTAGTCGAGAATAGCGCGACTCGGCTTGATGCCCGATCCGCTCGTGCTGTGGTCGGATTGGCTCTAGCCAATCGCATTGTGAAGGGGAGTTTCGCTACAGAGGCTGAGCGCACGCGCGCCCGATCGCTTGCAGCCACACTGTTAAACCGTTATGTGAAGGAAACGGACCCCATCTTGACATCCGCAGAAGCGGAAATGGCAGCCACAAAAACGCAAGAATCGTGAGAGAGGTGAAGACGATGCGTATAGGACGTTCAGTGACAGCCATAGTGGGCAGTACCGTGGCAGCCCTCATAGGACTTTTTCTCGCGATCAGTCCTTGGTTGGATGGTACTCAAAGTGGGCATGCGTCTTGGTCAAAGGCGACGGTCACCGATTTTTGGAGTGGGATCGGCGTGGTGGTGATGGGAGTCGCGACGCTGATGCTCTACCGAGCCAGCCTCACCCATCAATTGGTGGAGGAGGGAATTTTGAGTCGGCCCACCCGGGTTGACGAGAAACCCTATCAGGATGAGACACCATCGGAGGCCAAAACTTCAGTGAGTGATGAGGATCTCTTGCAATACGCCACCTCACTTGTTAAAGAGTGGGCCGATGAGGAACATTTATTGCCACAAGAGGCGCTTGTGAACGCGGATGATCAGCCTATTTCTGAGGAGGAATTAGTGCGGGTAGCCGAGGCACTTTTGCAAGAAATTCACACCGAACCGTCTACGGGGCCGGTGGAAGCGCCATCAAAAGATACCTCTCGTAGCGACCATTCCGAGGGCGATGAGCCGTTGGCTCTCATGAGTGATGCCCAGTTGCAGCAAATGGCGGCCAGTCTCCTGCAAGAAATTCAGCAATCTCGACAAGACCAGTGGGTCCCGGTTGGACGAGGGGAGGGAGATCATGAATAGTCGCAAAGGCGGGCTACAACTTGGGCATGTGGGCCTCTTCATTGTTATGCTTGGTGGAATCTGGTTACTTCTCGCGCCTACTTGGGTGGGGTTTTCAGCGCATCGTCTTCCCAGTCGCATGGATGAAGTGGCCGGAGCCGCCCTTATTGTGATATCTGCGGTCACCTTCCTCTTGCAATGGATCTTTGGCATGACGGAGCTGATTCACCGTCATCGCGGGGAGTCCCGCGACAGGTAAACGGTGATGATGGGCTCCGGGACGACTTCGGTCGGGAGAGTTCATCGCAAGACCGCACTTTCTTTGAGAATCCGGTGGGGATGACATCAAAGCCGCCTGTCTGAGGTAGGGAACGTGCCCAGATAGGCGGCTTTCTCTTGTGCACTTTTGTCGCCATGACGGCACTCTTTTGAAAAGTGTGTCCGTGGGTTGGGTAGAGGACTATCCGCCGGACGTGAGGGTGCATTTTCGCGAGCAAAAGCCATTTCAATCCATAGCGCGCCACTTCATGAGGACTTCATGCTATACTTTCTTCACGATGGAGGTGATTTCAGTGCGGATGATGGGGAATTGGAGCTTTCCGTTCCACCTCGGACATGCTCAAAAATGGACCAAGGGAGGAGTCTCTTTCTTGCCGTTTTTGGGTGTAGCCGTGGCACTGGGATTACCGTATACCGGATAGGATAACGGCTACTCCTTTGATGCTCGGGCACCCGCCCGAGATTTTTCATTAGAGGAGGATTTGATGGTGTCAGTATCACGCTCTATTCACGCATTCTATGCCTTTACGATCTTATGGGCATTTAATCCCACCGGAGGACTCTGGATTCTCTATCTTTTGCATTGCCATTGGTCTCTGTTTCAGGTGGGACTCGCCGAAGCCGGATTTCATTTGGTCGCCTTGTTTGCGGAGGTGCCGACAGGACTATTTGCTGATAGGCTAGGGCGACGCTTGAGTCTTGGGGTAGGTCTTGCCATTCATTCGTTGACGCTGGGGGCAATGTTTCTCTTGGCCCCTAAGAGTTTTGCACTGGGTCTCCTCGCGGTATCGTTGGGATCCCTGTCTTGGGCATTCATTGGCGGTGCCGATCGCGCCCTATTATTTGCACTCGTGGCACCGCAACCCGAGAAGAATGACTTTGGACGCGCCTACGGACGGGTATTAGCCCTCAATTTATTGACGCGGGCCTTAGCGACGGCCCTGGGAGGGATATTAGTGCGTCGCGGTGGGTGGGGCGTGCCCTATGCCATGGCCATGGTCTCACCGCTCCTGGCGATGGGTACGCTCGTACTGATCGCAGAACCACGATTGGAACACATAGGCCGCCGTGAAACCTGGTCATGGACTGCAACCGTGGAGAGTATCCGTCAGGGGTATCGCGTCGTGACATCATATCCCGGACTGTGGACTTGGGTGGCGTTTGGCGCCATGATAGCGTCCTTGGTCACCACCAATAATCTATACGCGCAATCCACCCTGGTGTTAAAAGGGGCGAGCGTGAGTCTTGCCACCCTTTTGGTGGCCGGAGGGGAACTTCTGACGGCTATTGGCAGTTGGTGGGGTGGCCGTTTGAGTCGTACTACCCGGCCGGAGGGCATGTTGAGATGGGGTACACGGGCGCTAGGGATCGCCGTTGCGGCGATCGGATGTCTACCTCTCAACGGTGCCGTGATGGGATATTTCACGGCATCGGGGCTGGACGGTATGGTCGACCCCATTTACGAGGCGACACTGAATCAGATGATACCGGATGCCCTGCGGGCCACGATTTTGTCGTTGCCAAGCGCCGGATTTAGCCTCGCCATGATGGTGATCTTCCCGATAGCAGGATGGGCCATGGAAGTCCACCATCTACGGCTCACCTATGTTCTCTTAGGAGGGGGAATTGCCATGACAGGCTACTTGGTCAAGAGGCGCAAGGCCTCGCGGGGGGTGAATATGGCAGGATAGCCCATGCTGGGGCTTGATCCCCCTTGGCCACCCTCTTTCTTGTGACGTCCGGTACTTGGGGAGCGTTATATTGATAAGTTATGGGAGAGGATGTGCGATGGATGGGGTATTGGGGGCGGGCGGGCAAGTTGGGTCTCAGTCTTCTGATGGTGGTGGGCGTGCTGACGGCTGGTAGCCCGGGTTATCGAGAGACCGTCGGGATCCATTCTCGCAAGCCCCCGATATTTCGTGTGGTGCATCTCCTCGGGATGTCAGTCACAATCCCGTCGCGTTGGCATGTTGCTAATACCGTCACGCAAAATGGCGTCACAACATCGTCCATCGACGGACGATTTTCTACCTTGCAATTAGCAAGAAGTCCGCTATTGACACCGAATTTTGAGCAACTTATTCCCATGGTGCCGGTGGGCACGGAGTCTTATACCCGGGTGTTTTCTCCGTATTCGGTACTCTCCGTGACGGCCGATGGAACGGATTTCGATGCCCAAATCCTATCGGCGCGAGGGACCCTCTATACTTTTAATCTTGAGATCAATCCGAACGAGAAGTCACAGGGACAAAGGATTTACGCAAGCTGGCATCATCCTATGAGCGCCTCTCTGACACAAATTGCCCATTTGATGAGAGAGCAATATATTCCGGGGCTGGCCCCAGGTCTTGAACCGGAGCCAGAAGGATATATGCGTGAATTTGTGAATCGGTCCACGGGGTGGATACTCTTGGCGGGAGAGCCCGGAACGGCCCAACAAGCCTACTATCTCTTGGGAACATCAAATGGTGGACGCCAGTGGAGTCTTCTAAAAACCACCAATATGCGTTGTAGCGCCAAAGACAGCCCCTGTACCTTTCTGGGAGGGGCAGGCTCGGTGGCTATGCAGTGGATCAATGGGAACGACGGAGTCTTAGCCAATGCCTATATGGCGACAGCCGATGTCGGGATCTTTCGCACTCAAGACGGTGGACATCTCTGGTCTTATTCGGAGATTCCGTTGAACAATCCGGCGATGGGAATCTCGTTGCAGTCCGATCATGGGGTTTTGTTGCTTTCTATCACTCCGTTTCACGGAAAGGCCATCCACGAAGTGAGTACCAATGGAGGCGCGACTTGGCATGCGTAGCGAGAATCCTATTGGGAGGAAGTTTGTGCCTTGGTCTTCAGCAATTGCCGCTGGCCGTCGAGGGAGAGGAGAAACTCTTCTTGCGGGATGGCCCATTCCGCATCTGGGATGCGATCGCGATTGAGCGGGCTATGGTGGTGATAGCCGCGACGCGTCATTTCGTGGACTAATTCGTCATGGCGACGAAAGAGAGCGCCTAGTTTCCCTATCCAGCGTAACGTTTCTGGGTGATGGCGATAGCCCGATTTGCCCTCGGTGAGAATGGTCCAGAGCGCATGCAATTCCCGATGTTCTCCTAAAAGGTGCTGCCGATCTAATTCCTCGGCGGGGATATCCCAAATGCGCATGGCGAGTCTCCTTTTGTGAATAGAACTGATGTTAATGGAATGGGAAGAATAAGGGAATTAGGGCCATGGAGACCAAAGCCATGAGTGCCGTAAAAGGAATACCGAGTCGCAGAAAATCCCCATAACGGTAACCTCCCGGCCCCATGATTAAGAGGTCCACCTTATTGGCGAGCGGGGTGAGTGGAGAAGCTGAAACCGCCACCATGACCGCTATCACCAAGGGATACGGATGAACGCCTATTTGTCGCGCCAGTTCTGCCGCGACTGGGCCCAACACTAGCACGGTGGCAATATTGGAGAGGATTTGGGTTAACAGTGCGGCTGCCACAAAGAGGATGAGAATCATAAACCAGTGCCCGGATGCCAGGTGGCTCACTGCCCGAAGACCATGGACCATGTCTTCTGTAATGCCTGTGCGAATGAGCGCCGTACTGAGGGGAATCATCCCGGCCACAAACACAATAATGCGCCACTCAATGGCTCGATAGGCGTCGCCCGGATCCAAAATTTTGGTCAGAATCATGAGTAATAAGCCTGCTACAATGGCGATCTGGATTGGCAGCACATTGAAGGCGGCCAATAGTAGGGCACCTAATAAAATAATGGGGGCAAGATAAACGCCATAGGGACGCGACGGCGCGCGCACCTCCGGTTCGCTTAATAAAATGACTCCGTGCTCTCGATGCAAAGCGGGAATGTCATCAGAGCTTCCTTGGACTAAAAGAATGTCTCCCACCCGCAGTGAAATGGTCGCAAGATGGCGATAGACTAGCTGCCCTTCGCGATAGAGGCCGAGCACACTGAGTCCCCAGCGACGGCGAAGGTTCAGTTGCACGACTGTTTTTGAGGTCCAATGGGAACGATGCCCAATAAGAATTTCCACAATTTTTTCCGACCCTTGTGCACGGGCTTTGGCCGTTTCTTCGGTCTCGCCTGCGACATTGAGCCCGTATTGGCTATGATCTTGTGAGGTAATAGCCTCGACATCGCCGAGCACTAAAAGGGAATCATGCGGCTCAAATGTCAGAGATTGTTTGGCAGGATAAGACTCCTTTCCTCGCAGTACCCGGACCACCGTGATGCCTTGATCGCGAAATATTTCTGAATCTCCGAGGGTCTTTCCAATCAGTTTCGAGTCTTTCGAGAGGGTCAATTCGGTCACATATTCTCTCAATGCGTCGGCATGGCTTTCGAGAGGGACTGTGGTACCATGAGGATTGGGTAGAAGATAGCGACCGAAAATCGTCATGAAGAGAACGCCGACCACAAGAATGCAGACGGCGAGCGGCGTCACCCCAAAGAGCGCAATCGGTTTGAACCCGGCGCTTTGGAGGGCGGTATTGGCAACAATGTTGCCTGCGCTCCCCACCATGGTTAAGAGGCCCCCTAGGGTCGCTCCTACCGCGAGCGGCATGAGGAGACGTCGTACCGGCACTTCGGTTCGCTGATGGAGATCTCGGACGACGGGGATAAACATCCCTACTAAACCCACATCACTAATGAAGGCGGAGGGAATCGAGGAAATCGACATGAGAATGGTCGAGAGTCGGTTTGCGCCTTTTCCCCCGATTTTCTCCATGAGGCGACCCAACCAGCCGGTGGTGCCAGACACCACGAGCGCCTCTCCCAACGCCAGCATTCCCGCAATCAGGATTACGGCCTCCGAAGAAAATCCCGAAAACAGTGTGGAGACGGTCACCACGTGAGTGATACCGAGAAGTGCCATGACAATGAGACCCACCACATCAATGCGCACGCGATTAGAGGCTAAAAGGCCCATGGTGACAAGAAAAATACCTAGTACGATAGCGGTATCGGTCGAAATATCGGAATGCCTCCCTCAGCTTCACGGACTGCTTTTATAGTATTCGATTGATTTATCATATTTGGTGGAACGAGAACCTTTGATAGCGACACACTATGTGTCATCCGACGCGGCAGTGAAAACGTTCATGAATTTCTAGAATCATTGCCATCATATCACGACGTGTGCTCCGTGATACGCCGTTTCGTGGATTACCGCAGACCGGCGCTTAAGACGTTAGCCATCGATTTTTTTTGAAATCTGGCTTCGCCATCGGATTTTTGTCCATAGGTGGATATCTATAGGGACTCGCAGTCGGTAGTCTCTTTTGACATGAGTCGGGCTTGAGACCAAGGAGCGAAGAACAGGACGGTGAGCCCTAAACCACCGAGGACCGCTAGGGCGGACGCTCCTGTCATCATGAATCGCACCGAGGTAATGCGGGCGAGTACACCACCCGCCAAAATAGCGATGACGATAAGGCCACTTCGTCCTGCGTTAACGGTCCCTATAATTCGCCCCATAGATTCAGTGGGTAGGGATTCTTGGAGGTAGACGGTATATCCCACGCTGACCTGTGATTGGAAGATGCCCAACAGCACGAGAGCTATCGCTGCTTCAAGAAAGCTAGTCGAGCGGGCATAAAAGAGGTAACTACTTGCACTTAGGGTCGCCGCGATGCCAAGGGCCATGCGCATCGACAGTCGTTTCCCGAGGGCATAGCTTATGAGAGCCCCTATCACATAACCGATACCAGCTGCACTCACCAAATACCCATATCCTGACTGACTAAGATGCAGGGCGGCTCGCGTAAACACCACCTCTTGCGCATCGGCTGCGGTGCCAAAGATCATTAACGCGGAAAACCCCACGATGACGGCAAGGACCCGCCGGTGTGTATTTAAGAAGTTTTTCACCGTTTGCAGATCGGTGATCCAACCAGGCCGCCGTCGTGGGGTTGTCAAGAGTTCGGTCGGGTCTGGGTTGAGGCGGGGTAATATCATCAATGTCGCGGCGGAGATGAGAAAGGTGATCGCATCAAGCCAGATGGCGGTTCCGGGTTTGCCATGAATGAGGAGAAGGCCAGCTAAGGCCGGACCCAAAACCAACGATCCGTAGGACAAGAGTCCGCGAAGAGCACTCACTCGAGCCCAGCGAGTAGGTGGAACCAAAATTTTTATATAAGAGGCCAGGGAGGCGGTAAATAGCGCATTGCACGTGGCCACGACAAATATCGCTCCGTAAATCGCCATGATGTTGTGCAATAGAGGAATGACGCCAATGAAGATGGCGCTGATAAGATTCGCACTCACGAGGCTAAACCGCCGATCCCATCGGTCGGCCAAACTGCCCATAAAGCTTCCCAAGAAGAGCCCCGCGAGTTGTGGAGCTATCCATAGCCCAGCGACGGCGATCGAGGAGTGGGTGCGGGCCAGGACCGAGACATTGAGAGCGATGAGATAGACTTGGTCTCCTAATACTGAGATGCCTAGCCCAATTAAGAGGATCGTGATGGCCCCACGTCGGATCATGAGGTGCTGTCCTCGTCAGAGAGAATCGGTTCGAAAGTGACGGTGACTTTCCATGTAGGTGCTGCTTTGGTCTCAAGAGAACCCACCCGTTCCCAGGCACCGAGGAGCGCTTCCAGCGTTTCCAAGAGAGTTTCAGCTTCGGCGGGAGTTCTCTCTAGCCAGGTTTGAATCCTCATGGGGGAGGATGAGGCACGATTACCTTGACTGGATAGTCCAAAGCGCGTAGTGGGCGCGAGGTAGTAGCGTTCCATGATGCCACCATGGGGCTCGGTTCGGGTCAGTTCTAGAAGTCCCCCCGCGTAAAGTTTTTGGATATGATAGTGCACGTTGCCACGACTTTCGCCTAACGCGTCAGCCACTTGCGCCGCCGTAAGTTCTTTGCCGGATAGAGCATGAAGAATGCGAATACGCAATGGATGGGCGATCAGTTGGCTTTGTCCCTCAGTTAATACGAGTCGCTTTTCTTGGGTCAAGGGGCCACCCTCTCTCTCAATGATCTGTATTTTAGATCGTACTATAACACAGATTAAACCGCCGCAATATCACAAGATGCGGAAAATGTCCTGAGGGGAGGGGGGCGCAGGATCGTACGGTCTCAATGGGCGGCAATGAATCACAGACTAGAAAAGTGGACGACAATAGTGCTTACCTGATAGGACCAGGTAAGGGGATTGGGTAGACATCATTTGAGCTGGGCACGGTGGCGTGCCCTGACAGCGGTAGCATGAGGAAGTGAGTTTCGGGCTCGATAAATCCCAAGGTGCCCAAGATGTTTTTGTGGGTGCAGTGTTGCCCGATTTCCCCCCAACGAGGACAGTCCGTGAGGGCGGGTGTCGTCGTTGGGGAACTCTTCGAGGCCAGGAGCTGCCATTCTCAACTGGGAAAAGCTTCGAGAATGAAGGGGCGATCCCTATAGTTACTTACCCAGCAATGCCAACTGTTTTTCGCACGATCGCCATGGTTTCCGATGCGACCTGCCGAGCCTGATTTCTCCCCTCTAAGAGGATGTTCTCGAGGTAACTTGGATCTTCTAAGAGGGTCTGATAGGTTTCCCGAGGCCCTCGAAGATGGTCATCCAACAAAGCGAAGAGAGCTTCTTTAGCATCTTTCCAGGAAATGCCGTTAAGATATGCGGCCTTCATCGCCGCGGTTTGCTCAGCCGTGGCTAGCAACCGATAGAGTTGAAATAAGGTGGAGGAGTCCGGATTTTTAGGCTCGCCTGGGGGAGTGGAATCGGTCGCAATTTTAAAGACCAGCTTTTTTAGCTTGTCCGACGACGTAAAAATGGGAATGGTGTTGCCATAACTCTTACTCATCTTACGGCCATCCAGACCAGGAATGACGGCACCCGCTTCTTCAATACGTGCTTCGGGAAGATTAAAAAGCGTGCTCTGATATTGACGATTAAAATATTGCGCGAGGTCGCGGGCGATCTCCACATGTTGGACTTGATCGCTTCCGACCGGTACCCAGTGAGAGCGCATAATGAGAATGTCCGCGGCCATCAATATGGGATAGGTATAAAGCCCCATATTGACGCCGGCATCCAGATCGTCCTCCGCGTTTTCTTGGTTTCTTTGCACCTGTGCTTTATACGCATGAGCGCGGTTCATGAGACCCTTAGGGGAAAAACACGCTAAAATCCAGCTGAGCTCAAACACTTCGGGAATATCGGACTGACGATAGAAGACCACCTCTTGGGGGTTTAGTCCAAGAGCAATCCAGGCCGCCGCCACCGAGTGCGTGTACGTGCGCAACTCGTCGGCATTCTTGAGCCCGGTGAGGGCGTGATAGTCAGCAATGAAGTAATAGTTCACGCGGTCTTGGCCTTCGACCAAGTGCAGCGCCGGGCGAATCATTCCCACGTAGTTTCCTAAATGCGGCTCACCGGTGGGTTTAATCCCGGTAAGGATAATTTTGTCGGCCATCGTTCCACCTCTACTCATCATGCGAGACGCCACTCGTCGCGCCTCGTTTGTCTTTATCCTCATTTCTCGTTACCTATGATACGCGATTTTTTGTTGCCGCGCGAAACCGGCTAGCGTTCAAAAGGGTCAAACTGTTCGAACGGGGTGACGCGGATCGCTGGCTGGATAGCCGGATACGCGGACGTAAGCGCTTCATACATGGCATTAGCGATTCGTCGATAGCTAAAGTGTCCACTCGAACGGGAGCGGAGCTCAATCAAATAGGCGGCTTCCGCGAAGTCCATGCGCAATAGGGCCCGGCGCCGATGGGAAAGCGGCAGGAGATAGGGTTGTTCGTGCTGCGGATACTGGTGAAGGGTGCCATAATGCGCATCCAAGAGCGTTTGATAGGCGTCTTGCAGTCCCAGATCGGTCAGTTCCTCTGGCACGTCATACCCGAATTCCCAATCTAAGGGTTGCACCACCTTATCCAGACGACGGTGTCGATTTAAATCGCGGTAGGCCCCGACATCGACGGTGACATCAAAGATTAAGGGCCGTTGGTGCAGTTCACGAGGCCAATCATCGTGCGGGCCTCGCAATCGTAACACCTCCCCTAAGATTTCTTCTTTTTGGGGAGTCGATAGTGCTTTGAGGCGTTCGGTGATGTCGGCATAGGAAAGACGAGAGGATCCGTAAATGAGTCCCGCCAATTGGTCATCCAGTGGATTTTCTAGGGGGTGGAGCACGACCGGTTGCGGCGATGGCGAAAATCCTAAAAAGAGTTCTTTGACGACGGCATCAAGATAAGTCTGACGCGATAACCGATATTGGTCAGCATCGGTATATTTGGTCAAGGTAGGCGCTATGGGTCCGGGACTCATTTCTTCGCAGATCTCTTTGGGGATCGGGATCCCTAAATGGGCCAAGCGGGCTTCCAAAAGATTGAAGGGGGACTCTTTGACCACAGCAGCCTTCATTCCTTGAGCGATCTCTCGGATCTCTTGCCAGGGCGAGGACATCAAACGACGAATCTGTTGTTCCAGAATGCGAGCGTTGGTCACTTGCCCTAAGCTGGTGAGAGTCGCTAACGGGAGGGCATAACGAGCCAAGTCAAATGCTCGTGCTTTGATGGTTCGTCGATAGGCGCCATCCCGCATGGTGTCCGGCTTTGGATAACGGTCTCGTAGAGCAGCTTCTGCGGTGCTGAAAATGGACTGATACAGAGAAAATAATGCCTCGATGCCCCGAGCGTAGTAGGCGCTGGGGGCATCGGGGGTGAAATACGGACTATGGGTGAAGTCCTGATAACGCGTGGATCGTTCTTGACCGTCCCATAGCGGTTCATCAACAATATCCATCGCGGCGAGTAGCGAAATTTGTTCTATGGCCAGTGGTACATGGGCCAAATCGGCAATCGAGGCATGTCCGTACGAAAAATAGAAGGTATTGAGAAACGCCTCGGCCTTTTGTTGTGACAACTCTAACAAGCTCTCACGCATTGATGCGCTAGAACGAGAATACTTGGCCATCCCATAAGCACTTACTTCAGGTGGAACATGGGACAGCGCGTAGATCACGGGCATAGGAGACTCCTTAATGGATTATTCGCGGTACCGCTGCGCGATGAGAAGAATCGCCGCCGACCGCCCGGCACTAGATAGTTCTTCTAACGATGCAAGTTGGCAATCTCCTCCATTATAGAGGGCATGCGCAATATGCAGCAAGATACGGGCTTCGGAATTGAATGATTGGGCGGTGCGATGAATCCCGTCCCAGTCAATGCGGCGTTCGTCTAAATCGATATAATCAACTAAGGCGTCGCGTTCGTGATCTCGCAACAAGGGAAGCGCGAGGGTGTCCAACACCGCACTCCACTCGGGGGTTCGCTTGACCCATAGATGTGGGCCGATGAGTTGCTGTTGTAAGCTCATCATAGGTATGCGCCTCCTTAGAGCATAATTATCGCAATATCTGTCAATTCACGCAACCCAGTGTAACAATTTGTCG